>JACCVB010000053.1 GCA_013698385.1 Chloroflexota bacterium | reverse complement strand
CCGCGACGTCGCGCTCCTGCTCGGGCCGTGCATCGCCTATCTCGTCGCGTTCTCGGTTTTCCCGCTGCTCTACAGCCTGCGCATCTCGTTCACCGACCTGGGCGCCTCTGACGCCACCGGCAACTGGATCGGGCTGCAGAACTACGCTGACCTCCTTGCCGACCCGCTCTTCTGGAACGCTGCCGGCAACACCGCGATCATGGTCAGCGCCGCGGTCACCATCCAGGTCGTGCTGGGCACAGCGCTCGCCCTGTTCTTCAACCGCCACCTGCGCGGCGCCTGGATCGTCCGCGGCGCCCTGATCCTGCCCATGCTCCTGACCCCGATCGTGGTCGGAGTCATGTGGCGAGCCCTGCTCAATCCGGATTGGGGCATCGTCAACTGGGCCATCGCCCAGGTCGGTCTGGGACCGATCAACTGGCTCGGCTCGACGGAATGGGCGATCCGCACCCTGATCCTGGTCGACGTCTGGCAGTGGACGCCGTTCGTCTTCCTGATCGTGTTCGCTCGACTGCAATCGCTCCCGCGCGACGTGTTCGAGGCGGCCGAGGTGGACGGTGCCGGCCGGCTGGGGATGCTGACCAGGATCACCCTGCCGCTGGTCCTGCCGGCGATCGCCTTCGCCGCGATCTTCCGGGCGATCGACGCCTTCCGCTCGTTCGACCTGGTCTACGGCCTGTCCTACGGGGGACCGGCGCGCTCGACCACGACCCTCAGCTTCCTCGCTTTCCAGAACGGCTTCCAGTTCCAGAACTACGGCTACGCCGCAGCGACCGCCTACGTCATGGTCATCGCCCTGATCGTGGCCACGACCGTGCTCCTGCGCTTCGTGCGCGTGCGCCGGGCGGACGCCGCATGACCCGCCAGCTCGAGCGGGTCGCGGCCTATGTCGTGTTGGTGCTCATCGCGATCGTCGCCTTCGCGCCGTTCGTGTACCTGCTCCTGCTGTCGACCAAGCGCCGGATCGACATCGTGGCCGACGTGCCGCCGACCCTCAGCTTCGACTGGAACCAGATCGTCAAGAACTACAGCGAGGTCATCGGATCGCAGGGCATGCTCGGCTTCGCCCTCAATTCGGTGATCGTCGTGGGCCTGGCCACCCTGCTCGCGCTGGTCATCGGGGTGCCTGCGGCCTACGCCTTCTCGCGCCTGCGCTTCCGGGGCAGCGAGAGCTGGGCGTCGACCATCCTGAGCTTCCGGTTCATGCCCCCGGTGGCGGTGGCCATCCCGATCTTCCTGATGATCAAGGGGGTCGGCCTCCAGAACAGCTATCCCGGGTTGATCCTGCCCTACGTGGCGTTCACCCTGCCCCTGGTGGTCTGGATCATGATCGGCTTCTTCGACGAGATCCCGCGCGAGATCGACGACGCGGCCCTGGTCGACGGCTGTGGCCGGATCGCCGTCCTGTGGCGGGTGCTCCTGCCGCTCGCCCGGCCGGGCATGACCGTGGCCGCGATCTTCGGGGCGATCTTCATCTGGAACGAGTTCCTGGTGGCCCTGTATGTCATCAACTCGCGCGGCCTGCAGACGGTGACGCTCGGCGCGGCCACCCTGGTCAGTGCCCAGCGCCCGATCGACTGGAACATCGCCGCGGCGGTCGGCATCGTGACGGTCGTCCCGATCTTCCTGTTCTCCCTGTTCATCCAGCGCTACATCGTGCGCGGCATCACTTCCGGCGCCGTCCGATGAGCCCATCCCCGCAGGAGGCCTGATGCGCACCGAACGAATCGCCGACGGTCTGGGTTGGCCGGAGGGTCCCACCGTCCTGCCCGACGGCCGGGTCGTCTTCGTCGAGAGCTACCGCAGCCAGCTGAGCGTGTGGAGTCCGGACGGCGTGGAACGCTATGCGTACACGGCCGGCGCGCCGAACTCGAGCGTGCTGGGTGCGGACGGTGCCATCTATATCTGCCAGAACGGCGGCACGGTCGGGCCGTGGCGCGCGGCCGAGATGACCAGCGCCTCCATCCAGCGCGTGGATCGCGAAGGCGGCCCGGCCGAGATCATCGCGACCGAGATCGAGGGAGTCGCCCTGAACGGCCCCAACGACCTCGTGTTCGGGCCGGATGGCTGGCTGTACTTCACGGATCCGGGTTCGTACGACCCGGCCGCGCCGCAGCCCAGCTACATCCACGCCTTGGACCCGTCCGGACAGGGCCATGTCGTGATCGCCTTCGAGACCCCCGTCTTCCCCAACGGCCTGGCCGTGTTCGACGACGGCACCCTCGTCTGGGACGAGTCGTACACCGGTCACGTCAAGCGGCGCCGGCCGGACGGCGTGATCGAGGACCTGGGCCGGATGCCCGGTGACAACCCGATCCTCGACGGCATGAAGATCGGCGCGGACGGGCGGCTGTACGTGACCGACATCGTGGGCAAGGGCATCCACGTGCTGGACGCGAAGGGCGCGGTCGAGGACTTCATCGCCTGCGGCGGCGGACCGACCAACTGCGCCTTCGACAGCGAGGTCCTGTACATGACCGACTCTGGCACGCCGGCCGACAGTGCCGACGCGTCGTACGGCGGGGCCCTCTGGCGGATCGACCTCGGACGGGCAGGCCAGCGCCTGACCACGGGGCGGATCGGGTGAACGCCTCCGCGCCCCAGCCCACCGAGCGAGCGACCTTCCCGGGCCTCGACCTGCGCGGATCGGCTGCCCTGGTGACCGGGGGCGGCTCGGGCATCGGCCTGGAGACGGCCCTGACCTTGGCCGATCTCGGAGCGGATGTGGCGGTCTTCGATATCGACGGACCGGCCGCCGAGCGCGCAGCCGAGCGCATCCGGGCCATCGGTCGCAACGCACTCGCGCTGGTCGGTGACGCCGCCTCGGAAGCGGACGTGGTCGATGCTTTCGAGCGGGCAGGCGCGGCCCTCGGGGACCTCGACATCGCCGTCGCCTGCGCCGGGATCCTGGGCGACTATCAGCCCATCGCCGGGACCAGCGTCGAGCACTTCGACCGGGTCATGGCGGTGAATGTGCGGGGCTCCTTCCTGGTCATCCGCGAGGCCGTGCCCCAGATGCGCCGGCGCGGTCGCGGCGCGATCATCGTGCTGTCCAGCCTG
>JACCVB010000052.1 GCA_013698385.1 Chloroflexota bacterium | reverse complement strand
TCGAGCGTCCGGGGACGCCGGAGCGAACGCGCGAGCTGGACCCGCGCCCAGACGGCGTCGCGACCTTCGACTGCCGCCGGCGTCGGGCCATCGCCCGAGGAGGCCACGCTCGCGGAGCCTGGCTCGGCCGCGCGCAGGACGTCGCCCCCGGTCCCGTCCGTGACGTCGCCGTTGCCCCCACTGCCGGTGGCGAGGTCCCCCACCCGGTCGGCCAGGCTGGACAGGAAGGACAGCGGCCGGAACGCCGGGACGTCGGGGTCGAGGTCCTCAAGCCGGGACGGGTCCGCGCCGCGGACGGGCAGGAGTCGGAGCAGCGCGGCGAGCTCAGCGTGCAGGTCCGGTCGGGCCACGACCCGGTCGATGAAGCCGTGCTCGAACAGGAACTCGGAGCGCTGGAAGCCCGCCGGCAGCTCGCCGGCGATCGTGCCCGCGGTGACCCGCGCGCCGGCGAAGCCGATCAAGGCGTCCGGCTCCGCGATGTTCACGTCCCCGACTGCCGCGAACGAGGCGAACACGCCGCCCGTGGTCGGGTCGGACAGGAGCGACAGGTACGGCACGCCGGCGGCCCGGAGCCGTTCCAGGGCCGCGAGGGTCTTGGCCAGCTGCATGAGGGCGAGCGTGCCTTCCTGCATCCGGGCCCCGCCCGAGGCACTCACGATGACCAGGGGGACCCGCTCGGCCAGGGCGTACTCCGCGGCCCGGGTGACCTTCTCTCCGACGACCGCGCCCATCGATCCGCCCATGAACCCGAAATCCATGACGCACAGGGCCACGGGCGTGCCGCCGATGGCACCGGTGCCCCAGACCGCCGCGTCGCGCATGCCGGTCGCCAGCCGCGCGGCGGCGAGTCGATCCGGATACGACTTCTGGTCGACGAATCCGAGGGCATCCACGGACTGCAGCCCGGCGTCACGCTCCGACCACGTTCCGCCGTCCAGCAGGTGGTCCCGACGCGCTGCGGCGGACAGCCGGAAGTGATGGCTGCACGTCGGACAGACCCGCAGGTTCTTGTCGAGCTGCTTGTTGAACAGCATCGTGGAGCAGGTCGGGCACTTGGTCCACAGATCGGGCGGGTAAGCGTCCCGACGCGCCCGGAACGACGGCAGCTTGAGCGGCATCAGACGGCCTTCGTCCGAGGCACGCTGCGCACGGCCCGGGTCATCGGGTCCAGGCCCGGATGGGTCCGACGCCAGGCCACGAACGCCACCCCGGCGAGCGAGATGGCGGCCGACGTCAGGACACCGCCGATGACGACGGGGCGAACCGGCGTCAGGCCGCGCCCGGCGGGCGAGAGCATGGCGCCGGGCGCGGACCGGGGGAAGGGCAGGATCGGGGATTCGTCTCGCTGCCCGGTCGCCGTCCCCGTCCGCGCCGACGTCCATGTCCGCGTCGGCGTACGCGCTCGTATCGCGGTCGCGCGCTTGCCCAGGGTTGCCGCCAGGCGTTCCTCGAACACGAACGAGGGGTGGTAGCGCGGCAGCCCATCGGAAAGCCACGCGCTCGACCTACGGACGTCCGCACCAACGGCCACATCGTCGCGCGGACCGCGCGCGAGAAGCGAGTCGAGGTAGCGATCCACGATGATCGCCTCGATCTCGCCCTCGTCCCGACCGGGCAGTGACGCCCTCACCGGTCCCGCGCCCGGAGGTCGGCCGCGACGGTCCGAAGCGCACGGTGGATGAGCACCCGGACGGCACCTTCCGATCGACCCAGGATGCCCGCGATCTCGGCCGTCGACATCTCGTCCACGAACCGCAGCACGACCGCCCGGCGGCGATCACCGGACAGTCGCCGGACCGCCCGCCAGGCGGCAGCCGACTCGTCGCGGCCCACGACCAGCCGCTCGATGTCCACCGGGTCGATGGCGTCGCCCGCCGCCTCGAGGGGCGCTTCAGGTCGACGGCGCCGCCCGCGCCGCTGGTCCGACACCGCGTTCCGGGCGATCTGGAAGAGCCACACCCGGAACGTGGAGGCGCCCTCGCCGTCGTCGGATCGGGCCCGTTCCTCGAATCGGGCGAGGTTGGTCAGCGCGGACAGGAACGTCCGTTCCGTCGCGTCCTCCGCGTCGTGGTGGTCGCCGAGTTCGTAGACCGCGTAGCTGTACACCTGGGCCAGATACTTCCGATAGAGGGCCTCGAATCGGGCCGGATCCGCCTGTGCCGCGACCACCAGCGGGCGATCCCGATCGAGCTGGATGAGCCGGGCAGCAGGGGCCGATCCCGCTCGGCCCACTCTCCTGAACGTCGGGCGCGCCATCGCGTTACACCCCGACCGGGCGGGCGAGGCGGACATGCCGGATCTCGCCGACGAGGACCGTACGCTCGCCACTCGCGGCGCCCGGGTCCGCGATGACCAGTCCCCCACTCCGGGCGTCCACGCCAAGCGCCCGGCGACGGTCCGTCGTGCCGTCCGGCCCGATGAGCTGGACCTCGCGGCCGGTCGTGACCTGGCGAGCGGTCCAGTCGCCCACATCGAAGCGCCCGCCGCGCAACGCTTCGATGCGCACCTCCAGCCGGCCGAGGAACGCGTCGAGCAGGGCGACGTGGTCGATCGGGTGCCCGTGAGCTGCCTCGCGCAACGACGTCATCGACTCGCGCAGTTCGTCCAGGAAGTCCGCGGCGGCCCAGTCCGTGTCCAGGCCAAGGCCGACGACGACGCGGGGGTCCGGCGTCCCGAGGCCCTCCGTCTCGCCCAGCACGCCGGCGACCTTGCGGATCGAGTCGGGCTGCTGGGGCGCCACGGGCACCGCCAGGCCGACGGTCTCGATGACGAGGTCGTTGGGCCATTTGAGGCGGATGGCATCGTCCGGCAACCCCGCGACCTCCTCGGCGGCGTCGGCCATCGCGAGTGAGGTCGTGGCCGCCAGGCGCCAGACCGCATCCGGTGTGAGCCAGGTCGGGCGGAAGCCGAGAGACAGGAGGAGGGCCGCTCCGGCGGGAGCTTCCCAGCGACGCCCGTCGCGACCCCGACCCGCGG
>JACCVB010000026.1 GCA_013698385.1 Chloroflexota bacterium | reverse complement strand
GTGAGGCGGTGTCGATCGCGCTCGTCGGGAACGCCGCGGAGATCGAACCGGCGTGGGCGGCGGCGGGCGAACGGTTCGATCTCGTGACCGACCAGACGTCCGCCCACGACGCACTGGCCGGGTACGTACCGGCCGAGATGACGCTCGCCGACGCGCTGGAACTACGGGAGCGGCTGCCCGACGAATATGAGCGTCGGTCGCGCCGGGCGATGGCCGACCACGTCAAGGCGATGCTCGCGTTCCAGCGCGCGGGGTCCATCGTGTTCGACTACGGCAACAACCTGCGGGCGCAGGCACTCGAGTCGGGAGTCGCGGACGCGTTCGAGTATCCGGGGTTCGTGCCCGCGTTCATCCGGCCACAGTTCTGCGAGGGCCGGGGTCCGTTCCGGTGGGTGGCGTTGTCCGGGGATCCGGCCGATATCGCGCGCACGGATCGGGCCATCCTGGAGCTGTTCCCGTCCGATGCCGGTCTGCAGCGGTGGATCTCCATGGCCCAGGCGCGCGTCCCGTTCCAGGGGTTGCCCGCGCGCATCTGCTGGCTGGGGTACGGAGAGCGGGCCAGGGCCGGGCTCGCATTCAACGAACTGGTGCGAACCGGCGAGGTGTCGGCGCCCATCGTGATCGGGCGGGACCACCTCGATGCCGGGTCTGTCGCCTCGCCCAACCGCGAGACCGAGGCGATGGCCGACGGCTCCGATGCGGTCGCCGACTGGCCGCTGCTCAACGCGCTCGTGAACACGGCCGCAGGCGCTTCGTGGGTCTCGATCCACCATGGCGGCGGGGTCGGCATCGGCTATTCACAGCATGCCGGCATGGTCGTCGTCGCCGACGGCACCGCCCTCGCGGCACAGAAGCTGGAGCGGGTGCTCACGACGGATCCGGCCATGGGCGTGCTGCGGCACGTGGACGCGGGCTACGAACGGGCGATCGAGGTGGCCGGCGAGCGCGGCGTGCACGTCCCGATGCCACGCGAATGAACCACTGGCCTACGTGTCCTCCGCCGGCGTCGGCATGTCCCGAAGGGTCCGAACCGGCGTGATCACGAGCGGGATGACCGCCAGAAACGCCCCGACCGCACCCACGAGGATCGCGGCCTGCAGGCCGACCGCGGTGGCGATGATCCCGCCGACGATCGAACCGAGCGGGATCGCGCCCCACACAATGAAGCGGATGGTCGCGTTCATCCGACCCTGCATGGCCGTCGGCGTGACGGCTTGGCGGAAGCTGAGCTGGTTGATGTTGTAGACGACGACCGCGACCCCCTGCAGGAACGACCCGGCGACCAGGAACGGGATCGGGAACTCGCGCGGCGCCAGCGCGATGAGCAGCAGGCCCGGACCGGCGAGCACCATCGCGCCAATGATGGTCGGGCCGACTCCGAACCGGCCCGCGATCCTGCTGGCGGTCAAGGCTCCGATGACCCCCCCGACGTTGCCCAGGCCGAACGTCAGCCCGATCTCGAGGGGGCTCAGTCCCAGCACCCGAATCGCGTACACGATGAACGTGGCGAAGGCGACGTTGCTGAAGAAGTTGGAGGTCGCCGTCGACGCGGCGATGCCACCCAGATACCGGTTGCCGAGAACGTATCGGAGTCCCTCGCTCACTTCCTGGCGCAGGCTTCCCCGCGGGCGGCCGTGCTCGTCGGCATGCCGGTCCGGGGCAGGTTCTGTACGCCGGATCAGGAAGACGAACAGCCCCGACAGCAGGAAGCTCAGGGAGTCGGCGAGGATCGCCAGCGGCGCCGTCACCAGGCCGATCAGCCCGCCGCCCAGGGCCGGACCGGCACTCTGGGCGACCGTCCGCGACGCTTCGAGCTTGCCGTTGCCGTCGACCAGCTGGTCGCGCTCCACGAGCGACGGCAGATACGACTGGTACGCCACGTCGAAGAAGACCGTGAGCGTCCCGACGACGAACCCGACGATGTACAGCTGGGCCATCGTCAGGACGTCGAGGGCGTAGGCGATCGGCACGCTCGCGAGCATCACGGCACGACCCAAGTCGCCGGCGATGAGGATCGGCCGCCGCCGCAACCGGTCGACCCAGGCCCCCGCCGGAAGGCTGAACAGGATGAACGGCAGGAACTCGATCGTGCCGAGCAACGCCACCTCGAACGGCGTCGCGTGCAGCAGCGTGACGGCCACGAGCGGGATCGCCAGCAGCGAGACCTGCGTCCCGAACTGGCTGATCGTCTCGGCCGTCCACAGTCGGTTGAAATCGGCGTTGCGGAGGACGCTCTCCGCGCGCCCTGCAGGCGAGGTGGTCATCGCGGGATCCTAGCGGCCTTGCGCCGCGGTCCATCGGCCGGGGAGCCGGGTCGCTAGCATCAGGACGTGCTTGTCGAGTCCGTTCCCAACGTATCTGAGGGCCGCCGCCCGGAGGTGATCGACCGCTTGGCCCAGGCGATCACGTCGGTTTCGGGCGTCTTCCTGCTCGATTGCACGAGCGACGCGAGCCACAATCGATCGGTCTTCACGCTGGCCGGCGAGCACGACGCTGTCAGTGTCGCCCTGGAACGGCTCGTCGAGGTCGCCATCAGCGAGATCGATATGGAGGCGCACGACGGTGAGCACCCGCGTATCGGCGCCGTCGATGTCATCCCGTTCATCCCGCTGGGCGACACCACCCTCGACGCCTGCGTCGATCTCGCTCGAGACTTCGGCAAGCGCATCGCGCTGCGGTTCGACTTGCCGGTCTATCTATATGCCCGCGCGGCGCAACGGTCTGACCGCGAGAAGCTGGCCGATGTCCGGCGCGGGCAATTCGAAGGCCTCAAGACCGAGATGGGCCAGCCCGGGCGAGGGCCCGACTTCGGCCCGACGACGATCCATCCACGGGCCGGTGCCGTCGCGGTCGGAGCTCGCCCGTTCCTCATCGCCTACAACATCAATCTGGCCTCGGACGATGTGCAGCTGGCCAAACGGATCGCCCGACGCGTGCGCGAGTCCGGCGGAGGCCTGCGGCGGGTCCAGGCGAACGGCTTCGAGGTCCGCGAGCCGGAGCGCGGCCACCCGCTGCTGGCCCAGGTGTCCATGAACCTGCTCGACTTCGCGGTCACGCCCCTGTGGCGGGTCTGGGACACGGTCCGCGAACTCGCCGCGCAAGACGGCGTGGCCCTGCTCGAGTCGGAATTGATCGGGCTGGCGCCGCTGGCCTCGTTGCTGGCCGTGGCCGAGCATGCCGACGGCT
>JACCVB010000357.1 GCA_013698385.1 Chloroflexota bacterium | reverse complement strand
GCCGAATGGGCCCACGACGCGCTCGGGGCGGAACGCCTCGACTGGTTGCGGCGGCTGCCCTCGGAACGACGCTGGCGGGCGGACGACGACACGCTCAGCCTGGTCTGCCACGCGTCTCCGGGCTCGCAGACGGCCGGTTTCGACCAGAGCCTCGATCCGAGTGTGATCATCGAGCGCGTGTCGCGGACAGACGCCAGGGTGATCATCTGCGGTCATACCCACCTGCCCGAGATCCGCGACCTCGGCTGGAAGCTGATCGTCAACGACGGCTCCGCGGGCTATGTCTTCGATGGCGACCCGACGGCTTCGTGGGCGCTCATCGAACTCGTCGGAGGTGAAGTCAACGCGCAGATCCGGCGGACGGCCTTTGACGCGCTGAGCGTGGCCAACGCGATCTCGGCGCGCGGTCTCGCGGGAGACGTCTACCGGGCGGCGACCGTCCGGACCGGGAAGCTCGTCCGATGAGCGGGCCGCGACGCGTCGTCGTGACCGGCATGGGTATGGTCACGGCCCTCGGTAACGACGTCGAGTCGACGTGGGAAGGGCTGCTAGCCGGCCGATCCGGCGTACAGAGGATCGACGCCTTCGATCCCTCCCGTCTCAGCTCGCAGATGGCCGCCCAGGTCCACGACTTCGACGCGAGCGGGGTGCTGGATCGCAAGGACCAGCGGCGGGTGGACCGCTACATCCAGTTCGGGCTCGTCGCGGCGCGCCAGGCGATGGACCAGGCCGGCCTCCCGGCGCGCATGGAGGGACCACTGGCCGAGCGAACCGGCGCGATCCTGGGCACAGGTCTCGGTGGGGTCAGCACGCTCAACGACGGGTTCGTCATCAACGCCCTGCGCGGCCCGGACCGGATCAGCCCGTTCCTCATCCCGATGGGCATCCCGAATATCGGCGCCGGCCAGCTGGCCATCAACTTCGGGATGACCGGGCCGAACTTCGCGACCGTGTCCGCCTGCGCGACGGGCGGCCACGCGATCGGCGAGGCCTCGGAGACGATCCGGCGCGACGACGCCGACATCATGCTGGCCGGCGGCTCCGAAGCCAGCATCCTCGAGGTCCTCGTCGGCGGGTTCGCGGCGATGCGCGCGCTGTCCACCCGCAACGACGACCCCGAAGGCGCGTCGCGACCGTTCGACGTGGGCCGCGACGGGTTCGTGTGCGGCGAGGGGTCCGGCGTGCTCGTGCTCGAAGAGCTGGAGCATGCGCTCGCTCGCGGCGCGACGCCGCTCGCCGAACTCGTGGGCTATGGCGCCACGGCCGATGCCTCGCACATCACCCTGCCGGCGCCCGGGGGCATGGGCGCGGTCCGGGCCGCGCGACGGGCGCTCGAGAAGGCCGGCCTGACACCGGCCGATGTCGATCACGTGAACGCGCACTCGACCTCCACGCCGGAGGGCGACAAGACCGAGCTGCAGGCGATCCACACGATCTTCGGCGAAGACGCGGGCCGCATCTCGATCACGGCCAACAAGTCCATGCTCGGGCACACCCTGGGGGCCGCCGGCGCGATCGAGGCGATCGTCACGATCATGACGATCCGCGAGGGACGGGTCCCGCCGACGATCAATCTGGAGCAACCCGATCCGGAAGGGGCCGGTCTCGACCTGACGCCGTGCACGGCGGCCACCCGTCAGGTCCGCACCGCGATCAGCAACTCGTTCGGGTTCGGCGGCCAGAACACGGCCCTCGTCCTGACTAGGTGGGACGCGTGACCGACGACCCTTCGACGCCGAAGGACGCCGACGCCGACGGCGACGCCGCGCTGCTCGGGTTGATCGATCGCCTGACGGCGCTGCTGGAGCGCTCCGACCTGAGCGAGCTCGAGGTGGACGCGGGCGGGACCGGCCTGACCTTGCGCAAGCCGTCCGCCCTGGCCGTCGTCCCGGCGGTAGCTGCCGCCGGCGCGATCCCGCACGACGCGAGCCTTTCGACGGACGGAGCCCTCACCGCGGAGGCGGGTGCCGATGCGGGCGTGGTCGGCACCACGGGCGGCAGAGAGCCCACCCCCGCCAAGCCGTCCATCAAGGCGCCGCTGACCGGGATCTTCTGGGCCTCGCCGGCACCCGGTTCGGCGCCCTACGTGACCGCCGGTGGGGAAGTCGCGGTCGGTCAGATCATCGGGCTGATCGAGGCGATGAAGCTGTTCAACGAGATCAAGTCGGACCTTGCCGGGCGGGTTGTCCGGGTCCTCGAGAGCGGCACGCTGGTCAAGGCGAAGCAGCCGCTGATCGAGGTGGAACCGCTGTGAGTACCGGCACCCCGCCGCGCGCGCACGTCACCGGTTGGGGAAGCTATGCCCCGGCCCAGATCCTGACCAACCAAGATCTCGAAGGCATGGTCGAGACGTCCGACGAATGGATCGTGTCGCGCACCGGCATCCGCGAGCGGCGGGTCGCGGCGGCGCACGAGACGACGGCCTCGATGGCCGCCGTGGCGTCCATGCGGGCCATCCGCACCGCCGGGATCGACGCCGACGAGATCGAGCTCATCCTGCTGGCCACGCTCACCCCGGACTACTGGATGCCATCGACGGCGGCCCTCGTCAAGGAGGCGATCGGCAACACGCGCGCCCCGGCGATGGACGTGTC
>JACCVB010000355.1 GCA_013698385.1 Chloroflexota bacterium | reverse complement strand
GCCTCCGCCGGTTGGGAAACGCCACGGCACCCGGGTCGGCTGGACGTGCTCGGGGCGCTCCTGTTCGGGCTGTCCCTGGCCGGTGGCCTGATCGCACTGACCCTCCTCGGTTCTGGGTCCATCGGCGAGACCGGCCTCGACCCGGCGACCGTCACGCTCGTCCTGGCCGCGATCTCCCTCGCGGCGACCATCGTTGCGATCCTCCGCGCGATGCGCACACGGGACCCGTTCCTCGACGTCCGGCTCTTCCGGCGGGGCGCGTTCGCCAGTGCCGCCGTCGTGTCGCTCCTGACCGGCTATGCCTTCGCGACGGCGATCATCGGGGCCGCCGTCTTCGTCGATCGCGTGCTCTACGGCGGACCGGATGATCAGCGTCTCGCCCTCGGTGCGTTGGCCGGCGCGACGGCAGTCGGAGCGCTGCTGTCCGGGTTCCTCGTCCGGATCGCCAGCTATCGCGTCATCACGCTCGCCGGACTGGCCCTGAGCGTGCTCGGCCTGGGCCTGATGGCCCGCTGGGCGGCGACCACCCCGATCGGAACGGTCGCGCTGACCCTGGCCACCTTCGGTCTCGGGTTCGGGTTGACCGTGACCCCCCGCTCCAGCGCCGCGATCGAGGCTGCGGGACGAGGAGCGTTCGGGGCCGCTTCGTCGGTGGTGACCGTCGCCCGGATGCTCGGCATGGCCGTCGGGCTGGCCATCCTGACCGCCTATGGATCGACCACGATCGAGCGCCTGTCGGCGCAGATCTACGCGACACCGGAGGGGTACCTGGCCCTCATCCCGGCCGAACTTCGCGATCGACCGCTGCGCGATCCGCTCGTCGTGGAGGCCCTGGAGACGTGGGCGTCGCGCGAAGCGGCGTCGATCATGGTCGGCCTGTTCGTGGCCGCGGCTGCGGTCACGGTCGCGGCCATCCCGGCGGCGCTGGCCCTCGGCGGCGCGAGCGGACGACGGCGCACGGTCGGCGCCGAGCCCGGTTCGATCGACGACGACCCGCGTATGCTGGCGCGCGATGGTCCTCCTGACGTCGACTTCGTCCTCTGACCGGGCGCGCTCGAGCGGATCGGCGCTCGCGCGCAGGATCCAGCCCACCTCCGACACGGCTGGGCGGGTCCGCGTGGCGGTCCTCGACGGTGGGTCGCTGCACGAAGCGGAGGGCGATGCCGCCCTCGGCGCACTCCCGGACGACCTCGCGCGATCGAACGCGATCGTGTGGGTCGACCTGCTGGGCCCGTCGCGCGAGCAGGTAGAAGCCGTCGGCTCGGCCATGGGCCTGCATCCGCTCATCCTCGAGGATGTCCTGGAGGGGAACCAGCGGGCCAAGATCGAAACCACGGACGCCGTCGTGCATATCGTGCTGTTCCATCTCGCCTACGAGGCCGAGAAGACCGTCCTGACCGAGATCGATCTCGTCCTCGGCTCCGACTTCCTCCTGACGGTCCATGACGGTTCATGGGATCCGCGGGTATCCAACCACCTGCGCAATGGACTCGAGTCGATCATGGCCAAAGGCCCGGACCACCTCCTGTGGGCGATCTGCGACGACATCGTGGACAGCTACTTCCCGTTCGCCGACCGGCTGGGCGACGCGATCGACGAGGTCCAGGACGCGGTCATCCGAAAGGCGACTCCGGACACGCTGGAGCGCCTGTTCACGCTCAAGCGCGAATTGATCGAGATCCGCCGATCGGCGGGCCCCACCCGCGAGGTCTTCAACCAGATGACGAATCGGGAGATGACCCTGGTCGATCCCGAGGAACTGGTCTTCTTCCGCGACGTGTACGACCACGTCATCCGGCTGACCGACGAGATGGACAACTACCGCGAGCTCGCGTCGTCCACGCTCGACGTCTACCTGACCCAGGTCAACAACAACCTGTCCGTGATCATGAAACGGCTGACCGGGGTGACCGTCGTCCTGGCCGGGATCGGGGCGGTCGCGGGCGTGTTCGGGATGAGCGAGGCGGGCGCGGCGCTGGGTGGCGCCGAGGCGGGTGGGTTCTGGCTCGTGACGGGGCTGATCCTTTGCCTGGCGGTCCTTGCCGGGGTCTTCCTGCGCAAGATCGACTGGATCTAGCGGGGCTCAACCGCACACGACGGGCTTGGGCTTCGGGTGGGCGTCTGCTGGATCGGCGCTCGCGACGGACAGTGGCA
>JACCVB010000350.1 GCA_013698385.1 Chloroflexota bacterium | reverse complement strand
GGGCTGGATGTCGTCCGGACCGACGGCGAGCGGTCGGTCCGCTTCCGCCTCGGTGACGGCACCGGGCTTCACGTCTACGGCCCGGCCGACACGGACCATCTCGAATTCGGCGACCGTGTCTGCGTCGGGCTATGGGTGGACGACGTAGACGAATGCCGTCGCCGCCTTGCCTCGTTTGGCATCGCGATCATCGATGACGAGACGCAACGGGACGGACAGGAGGCATGGTTCCACTATCGGGGGCCCGACGGGAGTATCGGGGAGATCCTCGGACCGGACGTTCCTGACGCTGGCCAACAGGAAGGATGACGATGAAGAGCGCCCGCCGGAAGGAAGCCGGCGGGCGCTGGGAAGCGGGAGTGCGTCCGAGACCTAGATGGTCTCGGCGGGACGTCGGTCGAAGATCCGCAGGCCCGCGAGGATGAGCAGTTCGATCAGGGTCCAGCCGATGAGCGCGACGACCGCCGCGACATCGAACCGGGAGCCCTGGTCCGCGGTCACGCGGTCGATCGCGAACATGCCGCGGAACGGCTCGACGAACGGGTCCGTGATCCCGAGGATGAGGGACACGACGTCGTTGTCCTGGTTCGCGATGAGCAGGAGCAGGACGATGCGCAAGATCAATGCCGCCTGCAGGATCCCGAACAGGAACTTCACGAGTCGGGCGATCGTGGTCGCGCCGCCGGGCCCTGCCGGCCGGTAGGCTCGCTCGGTCGTCCGAACAGACGCTGCCGGTCCGGTCGCGACGACTGGCTCCTGGTACGTCGTCTGGACGGTCGGGTCGGTCGTCGTCTCGCGCGTCGTGGTGCGTTCGTAGTCGGTCATCGTGTACGCCTCCTGGGTCAGGCTATGACGCTGCGCAGGATGGCCCGTGAGCCCGAGCGGCGGTGTCGCAATGGCCTTCGGGTCGCTTGCAACGACATTTCAGCGGCGACGCCCGAGCGGACGCCTACCTGAGCGTGGGTCGGCCCAGCGCCCGGCGATACTGTTCGTTGAATTCGAACAGGAACCGGTCCTTGCGAGGATAGACGCCGGAACGGTAGGACCGTGACGAGACCCCGGTCTGGGCTCGCTCGCAGATGGTCCAGTCCTGTTTCGAGATGAGGTCCCACAGCTCCACGACGGGATCCGGCTGGAAGTCGGGCGAGGCGATCGTCTCCGGACGGAAGAGGTACTCGGAGACCACGGTCGTGTGGCCCGGGCCGCGTGGCAGGAGCAGGTAGGTCATCGCCGCGTCCGGGTGCAGGTTGAGCATCAGGTTGGGGAACTGGAACGTGCCCGAGTACATCCGGTAGTCGTCCGGACGCAGGTCCGGGAATGGCGACAACTCGGATCGCCCGGTCCGAGTGAAGCTCGTCGCCCCGTCCACCATCCAGTTGCCGTCGTCCGGCGTCTCGCCATCCCAGACCTCGCCGAAGCGATAGAGGGGCACGATCTGGACGAGTTCCGGGTGGACCGTCGGGCAATGCAGGCACTCGTTGTAGTTCTCGACGATGATCTTCCAGTTCGCCGCGACCTCGTAGACCAGCCGCCGTCCGAGCCGCAGCTCGTCCAGCCGGTAGCGCTCGAAGTTGGTGATGCTCTCGGTCCCGTCGCGAAGGTGCTCGGCGAGCGGCCGGCGTGCCGCGGGCTGGGCCAGGTTGACGAACAGAAAGCCCGCGTACGTCTCCGCACCGATGGCATGCAGCGGGTAGTCGTCGCGCAGGAACTGCTCGTCCTCGTCCACGTTTGGCGTCCCGACCAACCGGCCGTCGAGATCGTACGACCAGGCGTGATAGGGGCACTTGAAGACCTTGCCGACATGGCCGCAGGCGGGCTCGTCGTCGAGCAGCTTCGTGCCCCGGTGGGCGCACACGTTGTAGAAGCCGCGGATCTCGCCCGCTCGGTTGCGGGTCACGAAGATGGACTCGCCGGCGAGGTCGCAAACCAGGTAGTCGCCGGGGTCCGGGATCTCCTCGGCTCGCCCGATGCAGACCCACCCGCCGAACCAGACCTGCTCGCGCTCGACTGCGTAGACCTCCCCGCTCGTGTAGTCCACGCCGGCGAGCGTGGGGCGCGGCTGCCAGGCGGCGATGGGCGTCCGCGGGGCGTGCCGGGTCGCGGGCCGGGCTTCCGTCGTCATCGGGACCGCTCCCCTAACGCGTCCGTGGGAAGCCGAGGTCCACCTTGCTCGTGCCCGGATCCGGCCAGCGAGAGGTCACGATCTTTGCCCGCGTATAGAACTGGATCCCCTCGGGACCGTACATGTGCAGGTCGCCGAACAGGCTGCTCTTCCAGCCGCCGAAGCTGTAATAGGCGACCGGCACGGGGATCGGCACGTTGATGCCGACCATCCCGGCGTTCACCTCGAACTGGAACTGGCGGGCCACACCACCATCGCGGGTGAAGATGGCGGTGCCGTTGCCATACGGGTTGTCGTTGATCAGGGCTACGGCCTCGGCGTACGTCGGGACCCGGACGATCTCCAGGACCGGCCCGAAGATCTCGTTCCGGTAGCACTCCATCTCGGGCCTGACCTTGTCCAGCAACGAGAGCCCCAGGAAGAACCCCTGCCCTTCCTGATAGAGCACGTGCTGGCGACCATCGACGACGAGTTCCGCGCCCTGTGCCGGCCCGCTCTCGAGATAGGAGGCGACCTTGTCGCGGTGCTCGCGCGTGACGAGCGGCCCCATCTCGGCGTCGGGGTCTGAGCCCGGGCCGACCTTGATCCTGGGCAGGCGCAAGGTGATCGCATCCACGAGTGAGTCCGCCACCTCGCCGACCGCGACCACGACGCTGATCGCCATGCAGCGCTCGCCGGCCGAGCCGTAGGCGGCCGAGACCGCCGCGTCCGCGGCCATCTCGATGTCCGCGTCAGGCAGGACGATCATGTGGTTCTTGGCACCGCCCAGGGCCTGGACGCGCTTGCCGGCCTTCGTACCGGTCTCGTAGATGTGGCGGGCGATCGGGGTCGAACCGACGAAGCTCACGGCGGCGATGTCTGGATGTTCGAGGATGGCATCGACCGCGACCTTGTCGCCGTGGACGACGTTGAACACGCCGTCGGGGACGCCTGCCTCGGCCAGTAGCTCAGCCAGGAAGTTGGCCGCGGACGGGTCCTTCTCCGAGGGCTTGAGGATGAACGTGTTACCGGTCGCGATGGCCGTCGCGAACATCCACATCGGGACCATCGCCGGGAAGTTGAACGGCGTGATCCCGGCCACCACCCCGAGCGGCTGGCGGATCTGGTAGACATCCACACCGGTGCTGGCCTGTTCCGTGAAGCCGCCTTTCAGCAGGTTCGGGATGCCGCACGCGAACTCCAGGTTCTCGATGCCGCGGGCGATCTCGCCGAGGGCGTCGGACGGGACCTTGCCATGCTCGGCTGTCAAGTGGGCGGCGAGCTCGTGGCGACGCTGCTCGACGACGTTGCGGATCCTGAACAGGATCTCCGTGCGCTTGCTGAGCGAGGTCGCTCGCCAGGCCGGGAACGCGGCACTGGCCGCCGCGACCGCTTGATCGACTTCGTCCGCGGACGCGAAGTCGACGGTCCGTGCGACGACGCCGGTGGCCGGATCGTACACGTCACCCTGGCGACCGGAGCGCCCGGCCACGAGGCGGCCGCCGATCCAGTGACTGACCCGACCCGGGGTCGGGCTGGCGGCGTCGGTGGTGTCGATGGCGGGTTCGGCGACCTGGGTCATGTGGATCTCGGCCCTCGTGACTGTGGGTGACCAAGATACTCCGAGTCGTCCGGCGCGGCGACGGCGGGCGGGTCCGACGCGATGGGAGCTTCGAAATCGAAGTGTCTCCATCTGGGACCGACTTCCCCTTACGGACCGACGTCCCTGCCGACCCGCGCCCTTCGGACCCCGGCCGCCGAGACGACCGCGAACCCGATCAGGGCCGTCAGCCCGACCGCGACTGCCAGCGCACCCCCGACCGCGAACGGGCCAAGGACCACCGGGTCCCGCCACGTGAGCGACACCGCGGCTCGGATGAACGCCCATCCGGCGATGGCCAGGAGGAGCAGGCGGCCGTCCCGCCCGCGGAAGGCGCCGAGCGCCAGGAGCGAGACCACCAGGACCGTAAAGGCCAGGGTCGCGACGCCTTCATAGGTCTGGGCCGGGATGGACGGAAGGTCCGGGGCGAGCGAGCCCCAGGGACCAGCCCCGGTGTAGGCCGTGGCCTGGGGACCGTCCGTGGGGAGTCCCTGGCCGCTTCCGCCCAGGACCATGGTCAGCTTCCCGGCACCGAGGGCAAGCAGGAGCGGCAGGCCCGCCGCGTGCGCCCATCGCCCCACCGGCGCACCGAGCAGGGAGGTGACGACGGTGCCGGTCAAGGCGCCTCCAAGCACCCCACTGGCTAGTTCAAGCCCACCCCGGGCCGGGTCGAGCAAGGCCCCCGGGTCCGCTCCGAAGACATCGAGATGCTGGATCCCGTAGCCAAGCCGTCCCGCCACGACCGCGCCGGGCACGATCCCCACGGCGATGAACAGGAGGTCGTCCGCCCGGAGTCCCGCCCGCCGGCCGATGAGCGCGGCGATCAGGAGGACGATGGCGATCACGATCGCCAGGGCCACGGTCTGCCAGCGCACGGCCAGCCCATCGCCGAGGCGCAGCAACGGATCGAAATCGAAGGTGATCAGGGCGACCGGCACGCCCGGCAGTGTATCGAACGGCCGGGGCGGTCAATCAGGTAGCTTCTGGACCAGCTCCCGGACGGCGGCGGCCGATGCGTCGAAGGCGGCCTGCTCGTCGTCTGTCAACTCGACCTCGAAGATGCGCTCCATGCCGGCCGCGCCCAAGACCACCGGCACGCCCACGAACAGGTCGTCGGTCTTGAACTCGCCCTGGAGCAGGACCGCACAGGGCAGGACGCGCTTTCGGTCGAGCAGGATGGACTCGACCATCTCGAACGTGCTTGCCGCCGGTGCGTAGAACGCCGACCCGGTCTTCAGCAGGGCGACGACCTCGGCACCGCCATTGGCCGTCCGCTCCTCGAGGGCTTTGACCCGATCCGCCGGGAGCAACTCCGTGATGGGCACGCCAGCGACCGTGGAGTAGCGCGACAGCGGGACCATCGTGTCGCCATGACCGCCCAGCACGAAGGCGTGGGTATCGGCCACGCTGACCCCCAGCTCCTGGGCGATGAACGTCCGGAAGCGGGCCGAGTCGAGCACGCCGGCCATGCCCAGCACGCGCTCGCGCGGGAAGCCGGAGGTCCGCATCGCGACGTGGCACATCGCGTCGAGCGGGTTGGTGACAACGATCAGGATGGCGTCCGGGGAATGGCGGACCGCGGACTCCACGACGCCCTTGACGATGCCCGCATTGATCGCGACGAGGTCATCGCGGCTCATCCCGGGCTTCCGCGCCACGCCGGAGGTGACCACGATGATGTCGCTGCCCGCGGTGTCCGCGTAGTCGTTCGTCCCGGTGATGAGCGAGTCATGGCCGACGACCGGCGCGGCCTCGGCGAGAT
>JACCVB010000336.1 GCA_013698385.1 Chloroflexota bacterium | reverse complement strand
ACGAACGCGACCGCCCCCAGGATGATCAGCCCGAGTGCGGCAAGTACCTGGACATTGACGACGCGCAGGCGCGGCACGTCGGGCTCGAGCCGCTTTCCGGAGCGGTCGAGTCGATGCAGCCTCAACGGTGCCAGCTCCGCCGCGCCCACCTCCGCCTCAGCCTGGAAGTGGCCCTTCACGTACCAGGCATAGATCCCCAACAGTGCGACGGCGACGAGCCACTTGAGCGCAACCGGTTCCAGCGGCAGGAAGGCGGCGGCGATGGCGATCCCGTAGGCCACCCCGAAGTAGCGCATGTCGTGGGCGATGACCTTCGTATCCACGAGCATCCCGTCGCCACCGGCTCGCCGGCGGGCGACTCCGAGCACGGCGATCCCGGTCACGAACATCGCCAGCGTGGAGAGCATGAACGGCGCCCCGAGGATCGCCCCGACCCCGACCGCCTCCGAGTTGGCCCCGACCGAGAACAGGATCGCGATGATCGGGATCATCGTTTCCGGCAAGGCGGTCCCGACCGCAGCCAGGACGGAACCGACGGCACCTTCGGCAAGGCCGAGCTTGTGCCCGAACCATTCGATGCTGTTGGTGAACAGCTCTGCACCGGCCAGGATGATGAAGAACGAGACGATCAGGATCAGCACATCCACGTCAGGCCTCCGTCCCCACGGCGCTGGCCACGCCGACGATGATGACGGCGAGGATCGCGATCGAGATGGCAACCATCCGCCACTCACCGCCCGACCCGTATGCAACACCCGCCGCGATGACCCGCACGATCGGCGTCGCGATGACCGCCAGCAGACCCAGCCACAGGAAAGCGACGGGCGTGGCGGCAACCAACTGGGCGGGCAATGCTCCCGGGTCCAGTGCCGGCCAGGCGTCGATCGGCGAGATCCCGGCGATGATCATGGCCAGGAACCCGACCAGCAGGAGCCCCACGGCGACGTACGTCATGACCTTCAGCAGGCGGCCGATCGTCCGCTCGTGGTCGCGACTGCGCCCGGCCCTGGGACCGCTCACCCGATCGCCCGCAGGAGCATCTGAATCGCGGTATACCCGAGGACCACGACGAACAGGCCCTGGAGGTAGCGCACCTGCACGCGATGGCCGAGTCTCGAGCCGAGCGTCGCACCGACGAACACGCCGATGACCGTCGGCCCAGCGACGTACGGGTCGATGCCGCCGCGCAGAAGATAGATGACGGCGCTTGCCGCGGCGGTGATCCCGATCATCAGGTTGCTCGTCGCCGTGGCCACCCGGAGCGGAACGCCCATCACGAGGTGCATCAGCGGGACCTTGATGATCCCGCCACCGATCCCCAGCAGCGCGGACACGACGCCCGCGCCCACGGATCCGGCGATCGCCGTGGGAAACCGCCGGACGACGTACCCAGCCTGCGGGTCCACCAGGCCACTGGGCGGCACACCGGCGACCTCGGGCGGCGCACCGGTCACCTCGGGCGGCACGGCCAGGGGATCCCTTGCAACAGCGGTCGGCACCGCAGGCGCGCGAAGCGCCGCCCGGACCATCGTCGCGGCGACGTAGGCGAGCAGCCCGGCAAACAGCAGGGCGAGCAGTCGCTCGTCCAGGAGGAACGCGATGGAGCCACCGATCAGCGCCCCGAGCGCCGTGAACAGCTCCAGCGTCATCCCCAACCGAAGGTTCGCGACGTGTCGCTCGAGGTAGACACCGGCAGCCGCGCTGCTGGTCATGATCACGCACACGAGCGAGACGCCGACGGCTTCGCGGAGCGGCAGGCCGAAGCCAAGGGTCAGGAGGGGCACGATCAGCACGCCCCCACCGAGCCCCAGCAACGAGCCGAACGCTCCGGCCGCCACTCCGCCCATGAGCATCAGCAGCCCGACGACCACCTCAGGCGCCGTGCGGTGGAGTTCGGTGCGACGCGAGCGGGGCTCGCATCGCGATTACGGGCGCAGGTGCTGCGGCGCGTACGGCAGCAGGGCCACGTGTCGCGCTCGCTTGAGGGCGACGGACAGCTCGCGCTGATGACCGGCGCACGTGCCGGTCTTGCGGCGTGGCTCTATCTTGGCGCGCTCGGACAGGTACCGGCGGAGGCGATTGACCTCCTTGTAGTCGATCAGCGCGGTCTTGTCCGCGCAGAAGGCGCAGACCTTGCGTCGGCGTCGATCGCGGTAGAAATCGTCTCGTTTCTTGGGTCGGGCGGGGGGTGCCATCGAGAGGTTCTCCTGGTGCTTGTCTGGTCAGGTTCGAGGTTCAGAAGGGAAGGTCGTCGAGCTCGGTGTCATCGGTCGGCGGTCGACCCGGACGGACGCCGCCGGATCGGCCTTCGCCGGACTGTCCGCCCCCGCCGGATCGGCCTTCGCCGGACTGTCCGCCCCCTGCGGCACCGCCGTCCGCGGCAGGGCCGCCGAACTGGCCCTCGTCATCGCGACCGCGACGCTCGAGGTTCACGATCGAATCCGCCGTGATCTCCAGCGAGGTCCGTTTCTGGCCATCCCGG
>JACCVB010000316.1 GCA_013698385.1 Chloroflexota bacterium | reverse complement strand
GGTGGCGATCGACACCTGCCGTACGAGGCGCAACAGCTCGGCGATGGCGAGAGCGTCGGGTTCGGGGACGTGCCACTGCGGGTGGTTGCGACGCCCGGCCCGCGAGTCGATCATCTCGCGTTCGTCGTCGGTGGCGGTGCGCTGGTCATCTCGGGTGACCTCGATGGTGTGCGCGGTGCCCGCATGATCCCGGATCCGCCCGACCTCACAGCCTGGCGTCGTTCCGAGGCAAGACTCCGTTCCGAGGCTCCGGCCGCCCGATGGCTCGGCGGGCACCCGTCTTGACGCGTGGAGGCCGACCGGCCACGCTCCCGTCGTGACCGAACCGATCGCGGACCCGCTCACGCGACCCGTGGAGCCATTCGCCGACGCGCGGGGACCACACCTGCCGGATCCCGTCACCGGTCTGCCATGGCTCGTCTGGCCGTTCCTCGCGCTGTTCGCCATGGGCGCCTCCGCGGCGTGGACCACGAACGGCGCCGACCTGATGCGCGATCCGTCGTATCTGACCGTCGTCCTGCCCAGCCTGATCATCGACCTGGCGGCACCACTCATCGGGGTCGCCCTGCTGGTCCGACATCGCGATGCCGTCACGACCCTGCCGGTGCTCGTGGCCGGGGCGGGCCTGCTGGCCATCGAGCCGATCCTGCGACTCGCCCGCGAGCCTCTGGGTCCGGTCTTCCAAACCATCACGCCCGCTTCCGAGGCGCTCCCGTTCTTCGTGCCGCTGGGCACGGGCTACGACGTCTTCGTGACCGTCGTCGGAGCGGCCGGACTGATCCTCGTGGGGCTCGGACTATCGCGCTCGAGGCGGTACGACGACCCGATCTCGCCTCGGTTCATCGGGCTTGGCCTGGGCCTGCTGGCCGTGGTGATCGCAGCCGCTCGACTGCTCCTCTTCCGGGATCTCCCGGCCGAAGTCAGTTCCATCATGCCGGTGTTGATCGCAGTGTCCGTGGTCTCCACGGTCGCCTTCGTCGGGTCGTGGTCATACCTGACGGGAGTCGCATTCCTGGGCTGGGTGGCCGGGGAGTCGCCCCGCATCGGCTGGGTCCTGGCGGCGGCCGGCGGCCTGGCCATCCTGCTCGCGTCGGCCATCGGCACGGTCGTGGGCCTGATCGGCACGACCTCGCCGGATGGGAACATCTTCGCCTTCGTGGTGAGCTGGATGACCGGTGCCGGGTGGTTGCTCTTGCTCCTCGCGTTCGTGAGCGGTCTGCCATCGACCCGCGAGCTCGCGTCGGTCGACCTCGCTAGGGTCGATCCCGAGGCAGGGCCGCCGCCAGGTTCCGCAGGAAGTTGAGTCCCTGCTCGACATCGGCCGGCGAAGCGCCGAGGTCTGGCATCAGGAAGCACGGCCGTCCGGCAAGCGCGACCCCGGACAGCTGACCCCACGGTTCGCTGACCGGGCGGCCGGCCGCGATGGACGCGGCCCGTTGGTCGATGAACACGACGGCCGCCGGACGCCACAGGGCGATCTTCTGCCAGAGCGGGCCGACGCCGGCGGTGAGTCGGGCGTCCGTCGCGATGGCGTCGGGGTCCGCTGGCGTCTTCAGCAGATCCGTGATGCCGTGGCCCGCACCAAGCAAGGCGTCGTCGGCGGTGTCGAGTTTGGTGGCCGGCGGCAGCACCCCCGCCAGAATCAGCCGCCGCCAGAAGATCCGACCGGCGCGATCCTGGTGGTAGTGGCCGGCCTTGACACTCGCGGCCGACGGGAAGCTGCCGACGAACAGCAGTCGATCGCGCAGCGGGGGAAGGTCGGCGAGGGTCCGGACTTCGCGGCCGTCCACGACGGCCGTCGTCAGATGGCGGCCGGGACCGGGCCGGCGGGTGAGCGCCTCGAGATCGTCGATCAGACCGGGCGGTCCGAACCGGGCGCGCTCGCGGTCAGCGGATCCTCGGCAGGCGGGGCGGATCGTGCGGCCGGGTCCGTCGTCGCCCGTGTCTGGATCTCTTCCTGGACCTTCGTCGCCTCCTGCTTCGCCTCCTTGAATCCGCGCCCCAGGGCCTCGCCGAGGCGCGGCAGATTCTTGGGTCCGCGCCACAGGAGAACCAGGATCAGCACGACGATCAGGATCAACAGCAGGTCAGGCATGCCCGGATGGTACCCCGTCAGGCGACCCGGACACGCCGCGACCTGCCCCGCGGTCAGCGCTCGGGTACGACGAAGCCGGCGCCAAACCCCGCCGGGAGGGCCGTCCCCGGTATCGTGCCGCCATGTTGCTGGTTTTCGGCCCGCGCTCGACCGACTATGACTTCGGGCC
>JACCVB010000314.1 GCA_013698385.1 Chloroflexota bacterium | reverse complement strand
TGGAACAGGCGGCGAAGACGATGGCCGCGGTGGCCACCAATCCCGCCCAACGGGGGACGGTTCGGTTGGTGCTCAACGGTGTTCCTCCAGTGATGACGGGTCCAAGGAGCTCATGCGGATTCGCTCGGTCTCCTCCTCGCTCGAGCCACGCCCGGTTGTCATGCTGGACCTTGGTCGCGGCGGCCAGGACGACGGATGGATCGCGGCCCGTGCATTGGACAGCATCTCATGCTGCGCGTCAACACAAGCGGGCCAGAATGATAACAATGCGTGTAGCTCTACCATTCGCTGTGATTCGTCCCACGCCGGACTCAAACAGAGAGAAGCGGATGGACACAGCATCGTTGCACAACCATGTCCTGGTCATCGCCGTGGACGGTGTTCGATATGACAGCCTGCAGGCTGCGAATACGCCAAACATCGATCAGGTCGCGGCAAACGGATTTCTCGTTCCGGTTCGGGTGGACGCGAGGAATCCAACGATCTCCGGGCCGGTGTGGGCAACCGTGGCGTCCGGCGTCTACAGCGACCGTCACGCCATTCTCGGCAACGATTTCGCGCCAAACAAGCTAGAGCATTACCCCGACTTCATTTCCCGGCTGCGGAGCGCGAACCCCGACCTTGAAACGATGGCCGCGGCCATGTGGGGCCCGCTACTGACCGATGTCGACGGCGGTCCGGTCTTCGCGAGCGGTGGATATCATCCGGATATGGGCTCGGACGTCGACGAGAACGACAAGGACATCGCGCAAGTGATGGATGAAGCGGTCATTGGACACGCCGCCAGCAGGCTTCTGGGCGAGAACCCGGCTGTTTCTTTCGTGTACCTGGAGGGCCCGGATGCCGTGGCTCACGCTCTGGGTGTGGGCGACCGCTACATGCAAGCGATCGAACGATCTGATCGGCAGGTTGGTGTGCTGCGGGCCGCCATCGCGGCCCGACGGAATCGCGAGGCGGAGCTTTGGACGATCATCGTAGTGACGGATCACGGCCACCGAGATGCGGGGGGCCACGGGACGGACAGCGACGCGGAGCGCACGGCGTGGATGGCCGCGGAAGGCCCAGGTATCGATGAGCGCACGGGGGTCGCCGGGGTCGACCACGCAGACATCCATCCGCAGATTCTGAGCATCTTTGGCATGGTTACCGAGCCGGCATGGGAGCTCGCGGGCGTTCCATTCGGTACCAGATGAGTTCTGGCGTTGCCGTGGTTCGTGCGTTCCCGGAGCCGACCCACTGGATCATCGCCCAGCCAGGCTGGCAGGACTTGACCGGACCCCGCAACCCCGCGCGTCAAGACCATCCGACGACATCGTGAACGGCGCGTGTGCGCCACGAAAGCGGCTTTGGGGTCAGCTTCGCAGCCTCGCCATGTCGGGGTCGAACAGCGGTTCGCGGGTGACCGTGGCAGGAAGGTCGCGATCGAACCAGCCGACGCTGAGGGGCGTGCCGACCGCTGCCGCGTCGGCCGGGACCCAGGCATACGCGATCGAGGCATCCACGCTGAACCCGTAGGCGGCGCTCGTGACGTAACCCACGGCTTCGCCTGCCCGCCGGACGGGCTCCTTGCCCATCAGCACGACGTCCCGATCGTCCAGCACCAGGCAGACCAGACGCCTGCCGGCCGTGGCCTCGCTCCGACCCTCCAGCGCATCGCGGCCGAGGAACGGACCCTTGTCCATCCGGACCGCGAAACCGAGACCGGCCTCGTACGGGTCGTGCTCCGCGGTCATATCCGTGCCCCAGGAGCGGTAGCCCTTCTCCAGGCGCAGGCTGCCGAAGGCGCTTCGTCCCGCGGCGATCAGGCCGTACGGCCGGCCGGCCGCCCAGAGCGTGTCCCACAGTTTCGTGCCCAGGTCGGCGGTCGTATAGAGCTCCCAGCCGAGTTCGCCCACGTACGACAGGCGCAACGCCGTGACCGGCACGTTGCCGACCCACAGCTCCCTGGCCTTGAAGTAGCCGAACGCCGGGCCGGAGACATCCACGTCCGTCAGACCCTCCAGCAGATCCCGCGCGAACGGTCCCCACAGCCCGATGCAGCAGGTGCCGGCGGTGATGTCGCGGACCTGCACGCTGCCGTCGTCGGGCAGGTGCCGCTCCAGCCAGTCGAGGTCGAGGTTGCCGTTCGCCCCGATCTGGAAACGGTCGGGTGCCAGTCGGGCGATCGTCAGGTCGCTCCGGATGCCGCCACGCTCGTCGAGGAGGAGCGTGTAGACGACCGTCCCGACCGGACGGTCGAGTCGATTCGTCGTCAGCCTATCGAGGAAGGCCAGCGCGCCGCGGCCGCTGACCTCGAGCCGCTTGAGCGAGGTCATGTCGAAGATGGCCACGCCCTCGCGCGCCGCGAGCGCCTCCGCTCCGGCGATCGGATCCCAATAGCGCCCGGACCAGGCGTCGCGGGTCGGGATCTCGTAGCGATCGAGGAGCGATGCGTTCGCGCCATACCAGTGCGGGCGCTCCCAGCCGCTGCCTTCCAGGAAGACCGCACCAAGCTCGGCTTCACGTGCGTGGAACGGGGAGGTTCGTAATGGCCGTGGATCCTCCATCGGCTGGAGCGGATGGAGGATGTCGTAGACCTCCACGAAGCTCTGCATCCCGCGCTCGCGGATGTAGGCGGGCGCGAGCTGGTGCGGTTCGAACCGGTTGACGTCGCACTCGCGAAGGTCGGTCGGCGAGCCGCCGTCGACCAGCCATTCGGCCATCGCCTTACCGACGCCCAGGCCGTGGGTGACCCAGACCGCCTCGGCCAGCCAGAAGCCGGCGACATCGCGCGACTCGCCCAGCAGCGGGGCGCCGTCCGGGGTGAACGAGAAGACGCCATTGATGCCGTCCTCCAGGCGAACCTCCGCGCCGCGCAGTGCCGGCACGACGGCCTGCGCCCAGCCCCACGACTCCGCGAACGTGTCCGGCGTGAACTCCAGCACGGACGGCATCACCGGCGCGTCCGTGGGGTGGAGCAGGCTCGCCGGGTCGATCGGCATCGGGGCGTGTCCATAGGCGCCCACCCCCAGCCGGTCCGTGTGCTCGCGGAAGT
>JACCVB010000305.1 GCA_013698385.1 Chloroflexota bacterium | reverse complement strand
CCGAGATCCCCATGGGGCGCATGGCCACGCCTGAGGAGATCGCCGCCACGGTCCTGTTCCTCGCCTCTGATGACGCCGCCTACATCACCGGTCAGACGATCGTGGTGGACGGTGGCTGGTCCGTCCTGGGCATCCACGAGCGGCCGGACTGGCTCCGCGCGTCGCCGTCATCGGCCGGTGCAGACGGCCCGGCGGGATCGCAGACCGGGACGTCCTAACGGATCGCGCCGCGGAACAGCGGCTGTCCGGCCACGCCCACGGCGACCCGCCACAGGCGCCCGTCCATCGGGGCCGCGGCGGTCACCTCCGTGATGTCGCCGAAGTCGGTGATGACGAGGTCGCCGTCCACGAACACGCAATTGAGGGGCACGCCACCCGTCTCCAGGAAGTCCTTGTGGGTGCCGTCGGGGGCCAGGATGTCCACCCCGCCGCCCATGAACGCGGTGACCCACAGGTCGCCGTTGGCGGCGATCTTGAGGCCGTCCGGAGTGTGGCCCTCGTCCAGCCGGGTCAGCAATGCCGATGCGGCACCGGGTCGCTTGCGGTAGACGCCCCGGTCATATGACTCGACCCACACGATGGACCCGTCGGCCTCCGCGGTGATGCCGTTCGGGTAGGCCGCCGGCAGCTCCTCCAGCAGCTCGCCCGTGCCGTCGGCGTTCAGGGCGAAGACCCGTCCTGGCCGGCGATCGTCCGGCTGGTAATCGGCCGGATCGGTGAAATACAGCCGCCCGTCCGGTCCGAAGGTCAGGTCATTGGGGGCCTGCAGCGCGATGCCGTCCACCTCCCGGACGACTTCCTCCACGCGGCCGTCGGGCCATGCCCGCTGGATGGACGGCACGCCCATGACCTCGGCCTTCCAGGCGCCCGCGGTCCCGCCATTCTGGGTGATATAGACGGCGCCATCGGAACCCAGGGTGCACGCGTTCGGGCCGCCACCGCACAGTGCGTAGTCGTGCAGTCCGCGCTCGGCGGACCAGGCCACGATCTTGCCCGTGTAGGTCTCCACCATGACGATCCGCCCGTCGGGCAGGACGTCCGGTCCCTCGGGGTGGCCGAGGCCCTCGGCCAGCGTCTCGATCGACTTGCGCATCGGGTCCTCCTCTGCCTGGTGTGGCGGGTCCGCGCCTTGCGTCAGGTGGCCGGTCGCTTCTGGAATAGCTCGACGGCGTATCCGTCGGGGTCGATCATGTAGCAACTCCGGGCGCCTTCGTTCGGCCCCGCGGTGATGGCGACGACGTCCGCCGAGCGCGCCCGAAAGCCGAGACCGACGAGCCGGGCATGCATCGCATCGACATCGTCGACGTACAGGCACAGGTGTCCAGCGCCGAAGTCGCACGGCCGCGACTCGGCAGACATCCGCTCGATACCGACATATTCGAGGAGTTCCACGAAGCCACCACCGGGGATGCGCAGGTAGACCGCCCGGATGTGCTCGAAATCGAGGCCGAGGACCGTCCGCAGATACGGTGCGTCCAGGATCCGATCGAACTCCTGCTCGAGACCCAGGCCATCCCGATAGAAGACGAGCGCACGGTCCATGTCGCGGACCGTCACGCCCGCATGGAAGAAGCCGGTCACCTCGCCCATGGAAACGCTCAGCCGAGCGAGCGGCGGTCGGTCGTCCGCCGGCTGACGGTATGGCGATCGACATAGTCCTGATCGAAGGCGATCCCGAAGCCGGGACGGTCGGGCAGCGTGTAGCGACCGTCGGCGATCCGGGTGGACATGTCAGTCAGTCGCCAGAAGAACGGGTCGCGCTCCTCGTCGAAGCACTCGACGAAGGTGTGGTCCGGCACGCTCGCGAGCAGGTGCGCGGAGACCTGCGGCTCCTCGTGGTGGCCCAGCTGCACCCCGAAGGCGGCCGCCAGCCCGGCGGCCTTGCGCCAGACGGTCGCCCCGCCCGCCCACGAGGCATCGAAGTTGGAGACGTCGATGGCGCCCTCGGTGATGAGATCACGGATGCCGCGCAAGGTCGTCTCGCTCTGTCCGGCACACACCGGCAGGCCGGTCTGGTAGCGCACGTCGCGCATCCAGCGGCGGTCGTTGGTCCAGCGGCAGGGCTCCTCGAACCAGCGGATGCCGAGGTCCGCGACGAGCCGACCGAAATCGACGGCCTGGGCCCGGTCATAGCCCTGGTTGGCGTCCACCATGATGGCGAAGGCCGGACCCGCGGCGTCCCGTGCGGCCCGGACCCTGGCGGCATCCTCGGCTGGGGTCTTGCCGCCGACCTTGAACTTCATGCCGGCAAAGCCGAACGCCACGTAGCGCTCCACGGTCTCGCGGATCTCGTCCAGGGAGAGGTGGTAGTAGCCGCCGATGATGCTGATCGGGATCCGGTCCGCGACGCTCCCCCACAACCGGTGGAGCGGCAGTCCGACGGCCCGGCCGAATACATCCCAGATCGCCACGTCGAGACAGGCGATGGCCTGGAGCGCCAGCCCGCGATCGCGCAGGATGTCGTTGGTGGACGGCTCCATGGCGAGCCACGCACCCTCCGGATCCGTGGCGGAGCGCCCGATGATCCGCGGCGCCAGTTCGTGATGGATGATCCCGACGATGAGCGCCTGCTCCGCATCCGTGTCGCCGGTGTAGACCTCGGACGTGACACCGTCCGCCGTCGTCAGGCGGGTGATGATCGTGCACCGGCTGTCCATGCTGTACGCACTGCCCGAGAATCGTCGGCCCAGGGGCGCCCGCAGGGCGATCGTCTCGATCCGCTCGATGACCAGCGCCTGGCGATCCAGGGCCGGGGTCAACACCGGCTCCGCCGTCGCGGTCATCGACCGACGCTCGCCCGGGCTGCCTCGACGATCCCTTCGATGGACGGCAGGACCTCGTCTTCGAGGGACGGGGTGTACGGGATCGGCAGGTCGTCGGGAAGGCTCAGCCGTCTCGGCGTGGTCGCCCAGCGGACCCCGCCGATGGTCAGCTCGGAGATGACGGTGGCACCCCAGCCGGCGGCATGGACCTGCTCCTCGACCACGACCAGCCGGCCCGTCTTCTCCACCGAGGTCCGCACGGTCGGCAGGTCGAGGGGACGCAGCCAGCGCAGGTCGATGACTTCGGCCTCGATCCCCGCGGCGGCGAGCTGATCGGCAGCCGCCAGGGAGCGCTCCACCATCAGCAGGGTGGCCACGATCGTCACGTCGCTGCCCTGGCGCAGCACGGCGGCCTTGCCGACCTCGCCGATCTCGTCGCGACGGACCGGGCCCTTGCGCCCGTACAGGCCCTTGTGCTCGAAGAAGAGCACCGGGTTCGGGTCGTTGATGGCGGCGCGCAGGAGGCTGTAGGCCGAGCCCGCCGAGGAGGCGGTCACGACCCGCAGCCCGGGCAGGTGCATGAACCAGCTCTCGCCGGTCGCGCTGTGCTGGGTCCCGAACCGACCGGTCGCTCCACTGATCGAGCGGATCGTGACCGGCACCGCGGTCTGGCCGCCGCTCATGTAGCGGTACTTGGGGAGCTGGTTGACGATCGCATCGCCTGCCGTGGGCAGGAAGTCGGCGAACATGAACTCGACCACCGGTCGCAGGCCGACCAGGCTCATGCCGAGGGCTACTCCGAGGAACCCGTTCTCGCAGATGGGCGTGTTGCGGACGCGCTCAGGGCCGTACTTCTCGACGAGACCGGTGTTCGTCTTGAACACGCCGCCCTCGGCACTGACGTCCTCGCCCATGAGCAGGACTGCGTCGTCCTCCGCCATGGCGTCGTCGAGCGCTGCGTTGATCGCATCGCGATAGGTCAGTTCGATCTCGGTCCCGGTCTCGGCCGGCGCGCGCTCAGTCAGCGTAGACATACGGACGGGTCTCCTCGAGGGTCGGGAACGGGGAGGTGGCGGCACGCTCGGCCGCGGCATCGATCTCGGCCTGGGTCTCGGACCGGATCTCGACGTCATCGTCCGGGCCGATCAGGCCGTCGGCGACGAGGGTCTTGCCGAGCAGCTCGATCGGGTCGCGGGCCTTCCAGGCGTCAAGCTCACCGTCCGGCCGGTACTTGGCCGGATCACTGCGCGAGTGGCCCCGGTAGCGGTAGGTCTTCATCTCGAGGAGGGTCGGGCCGCCACCACCGCGGGCGCGTTCCACCGCCTCGGTCGTGGCGGCGTGGACGGTCGCGATGTCCTGTCCGTCCACGATGATGCCCGGGAACCCGTACGGATCCGCGCGCCGGGCCAGGTCGTCCAGCGGCGTCGTCGTTCGCATCGGGCTGTATTCGCCGTACAGGTTGTTGGTGATGATGAACACGACCGGCGCCTTCCAGATGGCGGCCATGTTCATCGCCTCGTGGAA
>JACCVB010000301.1 GCA_013698385.1 Chloroflexota bacterium | reverse complement strand
CCAGCGATAGGTCGCCGAGCCAGTCCAGGTTGTTGACCATGACGGCCGCGCCGGCCCCAGGCGAGAAGTCGAGAAAGCGCTCCAGCTGCCCGCGGAGCGCGGCGACGTTGGCCGCCAGCGTGTCGCGGTCCAACAGGTTTCGCTCCGACGAGCGGCCCGACGGGTCGCCGATCATGCCCGTCCCACCACCCACGAGGGCCACCGGCCGTCCACCGTGGCGCTGCAGTCGCAGCAGGCCGAAGATCGGCACGAGGTGGCCGACGTGCAATGAATCGGCCGATGGGTCGAACCCGTTGTAGCCCGAGATCGGCCGGCCGATCGCGAAGCGCGCAGGCAGTCCCGGCGTCGCCGCATGCAGGATGCCGCGCCATTCGAGCTCGGCGAGCAGGCCCTCGGGGACCTCGGGCGTCACAGCCCCGGACGCCGGTCCGTCAGGGACCCGGACGACGCGAAAGAACGTTCATTCACGACCCCCATGCTATCGTGCGACACAGATGCAGACCACCCTTGCCCGGCGGCAGCGTCATCGACGCATCTCCAGCCACCGGCCCGTGCGACGCAGCGGATCCGTCATCCGCCGCATCGCCATCATCGTTCCCATCGTCCTCATCCTCCTCGCGCTGCTCATCGCGGGCGCGGGGCTGCTCTTCAGCGTGGCCGCGTACAACTTCTACGCCCAGGGCCTGCCGGACCCGAAGACCGCCCTGAACGATCTCGACTTCGAGCAGCAGACCTACGTCTACGATCGAACCGGCCAGGTCGAGCTGGCCCGACTCGGCGAGCTGCGTCGCGAGGTCGTGGCCTTCGATCAGATCCCGACCGAGATGCTCGATGCGACGACGGCCATCGAGGACAAGGACTTCTGGATCAACCCGGGGTTCGACCCGGCCGGCATCGTCAGCGCCGGCTTGGACACGATCTCGGGCCGACCGCGCGGGGCGTCCACGATCACCCAGCAGCTCGTCCGAGCTCGCCTCCTGCCGACCGAGGCGTTCGAGGGGTCCACCTACGAGCGCAAGGTCCGCGAGATCATCCAGTCCATCCGCCTCACCGAGGCGTATCCCGGCGACGCGGGCAAGCGCCAGATCATCACCGCCTACCTGAACCAGAACTTCTACGGCAACCAGACGTACGGGGTCCGGGCGGCCGCCAAGGGCTACTTCGGGAAGGACCTGGACCAGCTGTCCCTCGCGCAGTACGCCATCCTCGCTGCGATCCCGCAATCGCCCACGAAGTTCGACCTCGTGAAGAACGCGCAGGAGATCTGCCTCGATCCCGGTTCCGAGGTCGATCCCAATGCGGAACCCACGCCCGAACCGACCCCGGACCCGTCGAGCGATCCGACGGCCGACCCATCAGCCGACACCGCGAGCGCACCAAGCACCGATCCGAGCGCCGAGCCGACCGTCGCCCCCGACCTGTCCGAGTGCTCGGAGGTCCAACGCGTCGTGCCGGCCACGAGCGAGATCGTCCAGCGCCGCGACCACGTCCTGGAACTGATGAAGTCCCGCAGCACGCTGAGCGGCGATCTCCACACCGCCGCCCAGTTCGAGGCCGCCAAGGCCGAACCGGTCGTGCTCAGCCCCCAGGTCTCTGCGACCTGGAAGGCGCCCCATTTCGTCTGGCAGGTGCGCGAGGAACTGGCCCGGATCCTCTGCCCGGACGACCCCGGCAAGTGCAGCGCCGTGGACACCGGCGGCTACAAGGTCACGACGACACTTGACTGGGCGATGCAGCAGACCACCGAGAAGTACGTCTACGCCGCCGCCCGGATCCCCCAGTCCAAGGACCCACAAGCGGCCCTTGCGGAGCGCAAGATCCCCCGCTCGGAGTGGGACTGGATCCTGGGCCTGCGCGGAAGAAACATCCATAACGCCGCCGCGGGCGTCATCGACTACCGAACGGGCGAAGTCCTGGCCTATGTCGGCAGTGCCAGCTATACGTCGAAGGGCACGAAGAAGTTCCAGCCCCAGTTCGACGTCCTGAGCCAGGGCTGGCGCCAGCCGGGATCGTCCATCAAGCCGATCGACTACCTGATCGGGATCGAGGAAGAGACCCTGACGGCAAGCACGATGTTCATGGACGTCAGTACGGACTTCGGGCGCGACTTCATCCCGATCCAGGTGGACAAGCTGGAGCGTGGCCCCGTTCGCCTGCGCAGCGCACTCCAGTTCTCGCTCAACGTGCCGGCCATCAAGGCGACGATCATCAGCGGGCTGGACCACGTCTTCGATCGGACGAAGGATTTCGGGCTGGTCTATCCGAGCAGCGCCACGCCCGTGCTGTCCGAGGGGATCGGCACGCTCGAGGTGCGTCCGATGGACCTCCTGGGCGCCTATGGCACGATCGCGAACGGCGGCGTCAAGATGCCGCGCCAGACGATCGCCAGGATCATCGACTCGAATGGCAAGCAGGTCTGGCCACTCCCCACCGATACACCCCAGGGCGACGAGATCGTCAGCCGTCAGGCCGCCTACATCGTGACAGACATCCTGGCCGGCAACACGGACCCCAAGGTCAACCCGTTCTGGGGCGAGTGGGCGATCCGGGACGGCGACACACGACGGCCCGCCGCGTACAAGACCGGCACGACGAGCGACAACATCGATGTCCATGCCTATGGCTTTCTCGCGCCACCCAAGGACATGGTCGATCCCGCCCTCGCCGTCGGCGTCTGGATGGGCAACAGCAACAACGAACCGAACAAGGGCAGCCTATCGCTCGACTCGTCGGCGCCGCTCTGGTCGGCCATCCTGAGCGACATCAGCAAGGACACGCCGATCGCCAGCTTCGAGGCGCCGAGCGGCCTCAAGACGGCGACGGTCGACGCGTTCACCGGCCTCAAGCCCGGGCCATTCACGACCAAGACGGTCAAGGAGCTGTTCCTTCCAGGGACCGTACCCACGCAGAAGGAGACGATCCGGTTCGCTCTGGAAGTGGACGCGGCGAGCGGCCTGCGTTGGCAGGACGGTTGCGTGGGGCCCAAAGTCACCCGCGGCTTCTTCGACCTCTCCGAGGTGGAGTCCAACTTCCCCGCCTGGCAGAAGGCGAACCGCAACTGGGCTGCGCGTGCTGCGCGTGGCCCGGGGGTGCGGGGCGGTCCCAGGGGGACTCGGACGGCCTACTTCTACAACGGCAAGTTCCGTCCGTTCGGAGCCTCGTGGGGCGCTCCGTTCGCTCCGTCAGGGATCTGCCCGCTGGCGCCCCCGCCCCCGCCCCCGCCCCCGCCTCCCCCGCCGGGCGGCGATCCGATCCCGACACCGAAACCCACGCCGGCGCCCAAGCCGGCTCCAACGGCCAAGCCGGCTCCAACGGCCAAGCCGACTCCAACGGCCAAGCCGACTCCAGCACCCAAGCCGACTCCAGCCCCGGAGCCGACGCCCAAGCCCACACCCAAGCCCACACCCAAGCCGAAGGGCTGATCCTCCAGCGGGCGGGATCCGGCGCTCCGCTCAGAAGGTCGCGACCGTGACCCCATCGCCGCCTTCGCCCCGCTCACCCGATCGCGATGATGCCACCAGCGGGTGCTCGGAGACGGCCGCGCGGACGGCGTCCCGAAGCGCCCCCGTGCCCATCCCGTGGATGATCACCACGGAGCCCAGGCCCGCCAGGGATGCGTCGTCGAGATAGCGCGACAGGGCGTCCAGCGCCTCTTCGACGCGGGCACCGCGCAGGTCGAGTGACGACGCCACGTGGCTCGCCCGCTCCAGCCGCAGTTCGCCGGCGTTGGTCGTTCCGTCGGCCACAGGGCTCGGGCGCGCGCCCTGCCTCGCGCCGTCACCCTGGCTCGCGGCCGGCCAGAGTCCATCCACGTCCACGGTCACGCGCATCCCATTCGCCTCTATGGTCGCCCGCGTCCCACCCTTCTCGAGAGCCGTGATCCGCCCCTCCCAGCCGGTCGTCGTCCGTGCCCGATCCCCCAGGTGCCACCTTCGCGGCACATTCACCGGGGGCTCCCCGGTGACTGACTCAGCCGCGGGCAGTCGCTCCTCGATCCCTTCGGCTCGCGCGACGGCGGCGTCCAGCGAGCGAGCGGTCACCGTTTCGCGCTCCAGGGCCAGGCGCGTCGTCGCCAGCTCATCCCGCAACTCGGCGACCAGGCGGTTCGCCTCCAGGCGGGCTGCGCGGACGGCCTCGTCCCGCTCTCGCCGCGCTCGGCGCCGTTCCTCCTCCGCGATGCGCAGCGCCTCGAGCGCCCGGATCTCCGCGGATCGAGCGCGCTCAAGCGAATCGCTCGTCTCCCCCTCCGTCGCCCGGATGGAGGCCAAGGTCGCCTCGAACGAGCGCTGCGATTCGCTCAGCCGGGAACGGGCGTCCGCGACCACGCTCGGTGGCAATCCGAGTCGCTCGGCGATCGCGAACGCCTGACTGCCGCCCGGCAGGCCGATCGTCAATCGATACGTCGGCGAGAGCGACTCGAGATCGAACTCCACGGCCGCGTTGCGAGCCCCGGCCGTCGTGTAGGCGTACGCCTTGAGTTCGCTGTAGTGGGTCGTGGCAGCGACGATCGCCCCGGCCCGGATGAAGTGGTCAAGCAGCGCCTGGGCAAGGGCGGAGCCCTCGGTCGGATCCGTCCCGGCCCCCAGCTCATCGAGTAGGACGAGTGTGCCTGGGCCCGCAACCTCCACGATCGTCGTGATCCGCCGCAGGTGGCCGGAGAACGTGGACAGCGACTGGGCGACGGACTGCTCGTCGCCGATGTCGGCGAAGACATCGCGCCAGATCGGCAGTCGACTGCCGGCCGCGACCGGAAGGTGCAGGCCGGACTGGTGCATCAGGCTGAGCAGGCCCAGCGTCCGGAGCGTGACCGTCTTGCCGCCGGTGTTGGGTCCGGTCACGACCAGCGCGGTGTAGCCGTCGCCGACGCGGATGTCGATGGGAACGACCCGTCCGGACAGGCCCGGATGGCGCGCCGACAGCAGGATGACCTCCGGCCGATCCGCCGTCTCCGCCCGGACGCCGCCCATCTCGCCCGCCAGGGTCGCCTTGGCCACCCACAGATCGAACCGCGCCAGCGCATCGAGCGTCTCGCGCAGGGCCACCGCGTTGACCGCGACGAAGGCCGACAGTTCGTCGAGGATCCGAGCGATCTCCTCGTGCTCGGCGGCCTGGGCCTCCCGCCAGGCATTGCCCAGTTCGACGGCGACGAGCGGCTCGATGAACAGGGTCTGACCGCTGCCCGAGGCGTCGTGGACGATGCCCTTCACCCGAGACCGAGCCTCGGCCTTGATCGGCACCACGTAGCGCCCGTTGCGGAGCGTGACGATCGGGTCCTGGAGGGCGTTCCCGAGTTCCGTCCCGACGAGGGCATCCAGGCGGCGGCGCAGTCGGTCGTAGGCGATCCGCACGGCCGAGCGCAGGCCCCCGAGCCTGGGAGACGCGGTGTCCAGCAGCTCACCGATGGGATCGAAGCTGCGGGCCAGGGTGCTGCGCAGCGCGGGCAGGGCGTGCAGCTCTCGGCCCAGTTCCCGCAGCAGCACGCGCCGATCATCGGCGAGGGAGGTGCCAAGGCGCGCGGTCGCGTCGAGCGTGTCTGCGATCTCCAGGAATTGACCTGGCTCCAGGCGCCCGCCACGGGCGGCGCGTTCGACCCACGGGCCGATGTCATGCGCTCCGCCCACGCCGACGCCCGGCCGCTCCTCCAGCAGCGAGCGAGCCTGGTCTGTCTCATCGAGCCGGCGTGCCACGACGACCGGGTCCGGCGACGGCTCCAGGGTCTCCGCCAGCCGGCGCGATGGAGGAAACGAGGTCGCGTTGGCCAGACGCTCGCGGACGAGCGGAAACTCCAGCAGGGCCTGGGAACGAGCGTCCATCAGCGGCCGGCGGCCGGCCCCGAGACGGACGGATGGCCACTGATCAGGAACCGCCACGCGCGCGCCGACCAATCCGGCCCGGCGTAGTCCACGCCGATCCGTGGTGTTGCCCGGATCTGCGCCGGCGGCACCTGGTCCGATGGGTCGCGTTCCAGGCGCAGCGGGGAGGACGGGTCGCACAGGTCCATCTCGCTCCAGCCCGTGTCGAGGCCGAACGCCGCCCCGACCAGGCCCGGGCCGGATGCGAGCCGGAGGGACGGCACGGACGCCAGCCGAACGCGCGCGGCCGTCTCACCGCCCGGTGCCCGGACCCGGGTCCGACGCTGCTCCACGACAAGCCGATCAACCCGCATCCGGCCCATCCCGACCAGCGGCTCCACGGCCCGGATCAGCACGGCCGAAGCCTCCCCCGGTGTCCCGCTCACGACGTTCAGGCAGTCATACATCCCGTAGACAAGGTACACGTAGGCGTGGCCGGCGGGCCCGAACATG
>JACCVB010000268.1 GCA_013698385.1 Chloroflexota bacterium | reverse complement strand
ACCGGGACGATCGCCCGCATCAGGTCCTCGAACTGGGCGATCGTCAGCTGCTGCTCGGCGTCGGACAGGGCCTCCTCGGGCCTCGGGTGGACCTCGACCATCACCCCGTCCGCGCCCACCGCCACGCCGCCGATGGCGAGTGGCTTGACCAGCCAACGCTTGCCCGTGGCGTGACTCGGATCCACGATCACCGGCAGGTGGGTCAGGTGGTGGACGAGCGGGACCGCCGCGAGGTCCATCGTGTTGCGGGTATACGTCTCGAATGTCCGGATGCCGCGCTCGCACAGGATCACGTTCGGGTTGCCCGAACTGACGATGTACTCCGCAGCCATCAGCCATTCCTCGACCGTCGCACCGTACCCGCGCTTGAGCATGACCGGCCGGGCGACCCGCCCGACGTCACGCAGGAGGGAGTAATTCTGCATGTTGCGGGTGCCGATCTGGAGGATGTCCGCGTATTCCGCGACGATGTCGACCTGCGACGGCTCCATCACCTCGGTGATGACCGGCAGCCCGGTCCGCTCGCGCGCTTCGGCCAGGTAGCGCAGGGCCTCCACGCCCAGGCCCTGGAAGGCGTACGGACTCGTCCTCGGCTTGAACGCGCCACCGCGCAGGACCGTGGCGCCCGCCCCCTTGACCGCGTCCGCGACTTCGAACAGCTGCTCACGGCTCTCGACCGAGCACGGCCCCGCCATCATCGTCAGCGATCCATCGCCGATGACCGCGTCGAGCACGCGGATGACGGTGTCCTCGGGATGGAACTCGCGCGAGGTCAGCTTGAACGGGCGCGAGATCGGCGTGACCGTCTCGACCCCGGGCAGGGCGGCAAGGCGACTGGTGAGGATCTGTTTGCGGGGCCCGACCTCGCCGACCACGGCGATCACGTGGCGTTGGTCACCCGCATGGTCGAAGGGCGTCATGCCCTCAGACAGGATGTGACTCTTCACGTTCAGGACCTCGGCCTCGCTGGCGCCGACGGTCATCACGACGAACATCGCTGGTGGATCTCCTCGTCGGTCGGTCGGGCCAAACAAAAAAGCAGAGGACTGGCCTCTGCTTCGTTTGCCCGGCACGACCCGTGCCCCCGGTCAGCGACCGGGAACCATCATGCCGGGCATCGAAAGTAGAAGGTGCGTGTCATGCGTCTGCGAAGTGTGCCGACCCCCGCTCGCCCTGTCAACGCGAGGCCGTCCGGGAGGGCCAGCCAAGCCCGACGCCCATGATAGGATGACGGCCGCCGCGGCGACGGAGAGGTCGCATAGAGGTCTAGTGCAGCGGTTTGCTAAACCGCCATGTGGGGTAACCTGCATCGAGGGTTCGAATCCCTCCCTCTCCGCCAGACCTCTCCGGTCCCCGGACGACATCGCGTGCGCCCGTAGCTCAGTGGATAGAGCGTTAGGTTGCGGACCTAAAGGTCGTGGGTTCGAGTCCCGCCGGGCGCGCCAATCACCATCACATCGCGCAGGACATGCGCCGCATATCCCGCTGCTCGGAGGCCGGATGACACCCATCGCCCAGGTAGCCGCGATCGTGACCGATCAGCTCACCGACGATCGATGACCGACTCCACGCCAGTCGCGTTCCTTGGTCTTGGCACGATGGGCGCGGCCATGGCCGCCAACCTTGCCCGGGCCGGTTTCGCGGTCACGGCCTGGAACCGGACACCGGGTCGCGCTCCGGGGCTCGGTGCCATCGGCGTGACCTCGGCGGCCACCCCGGCCGATGCCGCCGCGACCGCCGAGATCGTCGTCGTGTGCGTCTCGGACACGCCCGATGTCGAGGCCATCCTGTTCGGCGAAGACGGCGCCGTCGAAGGTGCCCGGGAAGGCACCCTCGTCATCGACTGCTCGACGATCGCCCCGTCGGGCAGCTGGGACTTCGCGGCTCGATTGCGGCAGCGCGGGCTGACCATGATCGATGCGCCCGTGTCGGGTGGCAGCGAGGGTGCCCGGAATGCCACCCTGACGATCTTCGTCGGTGGCGAGGCCGAGGACGTCGAACGTGGCCGGCCGGTCCTCGAAGCGATGGGCCGGACGATCACCCATGTCGGCCCGATCGGTGCCGGCCAGGCGGTCAAGGCGGTCAACCAGGTCATCCTGGCCGGCACCTACCTCGGGGTCGCCGAAGGCATCGTCCTCGCCATCAAGGCCGGACTCGATGTCGAGCAGGTCATCGGGGCGCTCGGCGGGGGAGCGGCTCAGAGCTGGGTGCTGGCCAATCGCGCGGGTCGGATGCTGGACAACGACTATCCGCTCGGCTTCAAGCTGGCCCTGCACCGAAAAGACCTCGCCATCGCGCTCGACCTGGCGGCCCGCGTCGGCGCCAGCCTGCCGGTCAGCGCGCTGGCCGCGCAGCTGGAGACCGGACTCATCGCCCAGGGCCATGGCGATGACGACATGTCGGCGCTCGCCCGGGCCATCCGCGCCCTGTCCGGTCTGGAAGCCTGAACCCGGTCCTTAGTCCAGGCCCACCAACAGCATCGGATCGCCCAGCTTGCCCTCGTACCGCGGCCGGAACCGAGCCGCGTTGTACATCACCGGGACGTCCACCTTGCGCGGGCCGAGATCGGGATCGGGCAGCGCCGTGTGCGCGTACTTCCCATCCTGGATCGCCACCATCCGCCCGTAGACGCCCGCTTCCACGAGATCCATCGCCACATTGGCGAACGTCGTCGCGACCATCGAATCCACCGAATCGGGCTCGCCCGAGCGCAGATCGTAGGTCAGTTCGGAAGCCAGCGTCTCGATCCCGGTCCGTTGCCGCAGTTCTTCCGCCAGGGCCTCACCCACGTTCGCCTTGTGGCGGTGCCCGAACGCGTCGGCCTGGCCCACGTCGGCCATCCGGGCTCCCTGCCAGATCGCGCCCTC
>JACCVB010000267.1 GCA_013698385.1 Chloroflexota bacterium | reverse complement strand
CCGTGCAGCGTTGATCCCCAATCCCATCCGCAGAACATCTGTTGACCTCCCAGGTCGAACATCGCCGCTGGTACCGGGTCGACCGTCGGTTCCTCATTGTTCGGCCCTCAGCGGGGCTGCTCTCTCGAGCCGATCACGCCTCCCGGCAACGACGAGGGCGCCCAGCTCAAACGGGCCATCGAGTGGCGAGACATCCAGGCCGTCCCTCGTCGTTCCCGACGAACAGGCCAACCTGACCTGCGTCCTCATACTCATCCAATGAGGCAGCGCAGCGCCTCGCGGGCGGTCTTGCCTTCGGCACGTTTGCGCAGGTAGTAGGTGCGGCCTTCGGTGTCGCCTCGGATCTGAGTGATGGCGATCGTGTAGAGCGCCCGATTCAGGGTGCGGTTACCGGATCGGTTGAGCCGGTGCCGGCTGGTCCGTCCTGAGGATGCCGGGATGGGGGCGCTGCCGTTTGCTGCGGCGAAGGCGTGCCGGGATCGGTAGCGGCGCACGTCGACGACCTCGCCGAGGATTGTCGCGGCCACGACCGGACCGGCCCCATAGATCGAGGTCAGTGAGGTCTGCTGGGCCTCGACCGCGTCGGCGATCTGCTTGCCGAGGTCTTTGATCTCGGCGGCGAGCGCGGCCAGTCGCTGCAGGCGTCGGCGGGTCAAAGCAGCGCGGGTAGTGCGATCCCCGTCGAGCATCTCTAGTGCGGCGGTGATGAACGTGGCGGCGGTCAACCGCGGGATTTTGGCGTGATAGCCGGGGTTCAGGCCGTGCAGTTCGGCGTGGGTGCGGTTGGCCAACGCGGTGCGTTCGTCGGTCAGCTGGCGCCGGTAGCCGGCCAGGGCCCGCAAGTCGGCGGCATCACCGACGGCCAGGCGCACCGGCGGCAGCGTCGCCTCGCGGGCGGTGATGCGGGCTATCAGGGCGGCGTCGACCGGGTCGGTCTTGCCTTGCCCCGGTCGTGCCGAACGTTCGCGGGAGGTCAGCGAGGGAGGGACCTCGACAACCTCGATAGCGCCGCCCAAGGCGAGCCGCGATGCGACGCCGCGGCCCCAGTTGCCTGATCCCTCGATGCCGACCCGGCGCACCTGGTGCTCGGTGAGCAGACGCTCGAGCACGTCGAACCCGGCTTCGGTGTTGGCCACCTCCCGCACCGCGATCGGACGCCCGGCAGCGTCGATGATCGCGACAGCGAGAGTGTCTTTGTGGGTGTCGATCCCGGCCAGCATGCTGTCTCCTTCACACATCAGAAGAGCTCGCCACGCCAAGGCGCCGGGCGCAGCGCACGCATCTGCGGGCTGACCCGCCCACGCTCCTATCAAGCGTCAACCGCCCGGCTCCCGACAACGTCACCGGCGGGCAGTCATTGACAAAGCCAGTACTCGGCAGCAAGAGGTAGAGCCTCACCGGAGACGCCGCGAGCACCTCACCGATCAGCGGTAAGGCGAACCGAGTACAGCAGATGCAAGAGGTGTGAAGGCTTGCGACTTCGTCGCTGCGCTGGGGGATGAGAATGGTGGTCGTGTCGCTCGGCGACGTCGGGACACACTGGTGCGGGTGAGCCCGTAGAGGTGTTTGACGCGGGGTCTTCGGGTGTCTCTGGATTGTTGCTGCGAGCACGTGGGTCTGTATCCCGGCAGAGGAACCTCCGAGCGACCGCTGGCCCGTTCGTCCGGGCGGGCCGAGGGTCGAATGGTGAGGGAGTTGATCGGGATGGAAGTGGTCTTCGACCGGGTCGCGGGCCTGGACGTTGGCAAGGCATCGGTGACGGTGTGCGTTCGCACACCCGGCGCGCGGCGTGGCCGGCAGGCCGAGACGCGGACGTTCAAGACGACGACCAGGTCGTTGGAGGTGATGCGCGACTGGCTGTTGGAGCAGGGCGTGACGATCGCGGCGATGGAGTCGACCTCGACGTACTGGAAGCCGCCGTTCTACTGCCTCGAGGAGGTCATGGAGGTCTGGCTCCTCAACGCCGCGCACATGAAGGCAGTCCCGGGCCGCAAGACCGACGTCCGCGACGCCGAGTGGATCGCGCAGTTGCTCGAGCATGGGCTGTTGACGCCGTCGTTCGTGCCGCCGCCGGCGATCCGTCGGCTGCGGATGCTGACGCGGTACCGGGTCCAGCTCTACGGCGACCGGACTCGGGAGACGGTCCGGTTGGAGCTGATGCTCGAGGACGCCTCGATCAAGCTGTCCACGGTGGCCTCGTCACTGACGACTGTCTCGGCGCGGGCGATGCTGGCCGCGATGATCGATGGTGAGACCAACGCTCGAGTCCTGGCTGAGATGGCCAAGGGTCGGATGCGGAGCAAGATCCCCGATCTGGCCCAGGCGCTGGAGGGTCACTTCGACGCTCACCATGCGCAGCTGGCCCGCTCGATCCTGGACCGCCTCGACCGGGTCGAGCAGGCACTGGCTGAGTTGGACGAGGCGATCGCGGCGGCGTGCGAGCCGTGGGCGCACCAGATCGAGCTGTTGCAGACCATCCCCGGTGTCGGGCTGAGGGTTGCTCAGGTCATCGTGGCCGAGACCGGTGCAGACATGTCGAGGTTCCCGACCGCAGCGCACTTGGCGTCGTGGGCTGGCCTGGCGCCGGCGATGTACGAGTCCGCCGGTAAGCGCAGTCCGGCCGGGCGACGACGCGGAAACAAGTGGCTGACCGCGATGCTGGTCGAGTCCGCCGGCTCCGTAGGTCGGATGAAGGGCAAGAACTACCTCGCCGTGCAGCACACCCGGATCACCCGACGCCGCGGGATGAGCCGGGCGCAGATCGCGGTCGCTCACTCGATCCTGGTCGCCGCCTACTACATGCTCAAGCGCGACGAGCCCTACCGCGACCTGGGACCAGAGTGGCTGACCAAGCGCAACGAGGAAGCCCACACCCGTCGGCTCGTCGCGCAGCTCGAGAAACTCGGCCACACCGTGGTGATCGACCCCGCGGCCTGACGCCGCAGGCAACTGCATCGTCGGGCTTCGCCCGACGGCGCTGACGCGCGCCCCGGGTCAAGTCATTCACGGGTCTGTGTCGTACTTTGGTGTGCTCAGAATCGGCAGGTGAGGCGAGCCAGCATTCTCTCCTGTGCGCAAGGGACAGGAGGCGTCGCGATGTCGAGTAAGGCAAGCTCGATGCTGCTGGCGAAGAGAATGGCTCGCGAACGAGGGATCCTGCAGAAGGTGGAACGCCTTCGCAAGGCACGGATAGAAGAGGCTGCGGCAGATGTGTGCGTGCGAGTGAAAGCCCGCGCCGCAGCTCAGCAATCCATCCGCGACGCTGAGGACAACATCGGCGAGGCGCTACGGCGGCTGCTCGTCGAGAAGCTCACCCTCGCGGAGTCCGCCGAGTTGTGTGAGCTGACTGTCTCCGAGGTGCGCAAACTCAGCCGCCGCCCGTTACACGGAAACGGGAATGGGCCGGCCGGGTGACTCACGCGGAGACCACCCATTGGGGACTCCCGACCTGGTAACGCCGCCCAGTTACATGTAACATTAAAGTCATGGCATCAACCCGCGACCGAGTGCGTGAGCACCGAGAGCGGCTCCGCCAGCAGGGGCTTCGGCCGGTGCAGATCTGGGTGCCCGACGTGCGAGCTCCCGAGTTTGCCGCCGAGGCGCACCGTCAGTCGGCGGCCATCGCCGCAAGTGAGCACGAAGCCGATGATCAGGCGTTCGTGGACGCGATCTCGTGGGAAGGGGATGACGAGGCGGGGCCGGCTGAATGATGCGCGGTGATGTCTACACCGCCGGGGCTCGGGGCGTCTACACGGGCAAGCCGCGTCCGGTAGTAGTCATCCAAGATGACCGCTTCGACGT
>JACCVB010000249.1 GCA_013698385.1 Chloroflexota bacterium | reverse complement strand
GAGCCTCGATCAACTCCAGCGCGCCCTCGCCCAGGGCACCCAGGTGGAGCAGTTCGTGGACCGGGATGTCCTGCTCGATGGAGCCCAGGATCATCCGGGTCGGGCTGATCAATTCGTCCACGCCGAGGTGCCGGAAGAGCGCCTCGTTCTTCGGGTTGTTGACCCGGGCGATCGTGCGCGGGACGTCGAAATGATGCTTGGCCATCTGGCAGATGACGAGGTTGTCCTCGTCATCCCCGGTCACGGCCGCGACCACGTCCGCCCGATTGCAGCCGGCCTCACCAAGGTACTTGCCCTCGCAGCCATCGTGCGGGATCACGATGGACCCGATCTCGTCCGCGATCTGCCGCGCCCGCGACGAGTCCTTCTCCATGAGCGCGACTTCGTGCCCTGAGTCGATGAGTTCCTTGGCCAGGTAGTAGCCCACCTTGCCGCCGCCGACGACGAGTACGAACACGGTCAGGCCTCCATGGGCGCGCCGACCGCGCGCGGCGCGGCCATGGGATCGGAGCCGGCCGATGCGGGCGACTCCGCCAGATGATGATCACCAGGGTGGATCCCGGTCGGGGCCTGCATCGTCCCCAGACCGGAGACCGGCAGCCCGAGATAGCCGTTGACCGCGTCGAGCATCAGGCCGGTCCGGCACAGCGTCGCGATACCCAGCTCGGCATACGCCTTGGCCCGCAGCGGGTCGTTGATCTTGGCGATGACCGTGCTGATCTTGAGCGCTTCGGCCGCCAGCTGGGCGGACATGACGTTGCGGTTGTCGCCCTCGGTCAAAGCCAGGAAGACGTCCGCGCCCTCCGCTCCAGCCCGTCGCAGCACATCCTCATCCGTGCCGTCCCCGCGGATCGCGGAGCCCTTGAACGACCCCGGCAACCGATCGAACGCGGAGCTGGACAGGTCCAGGACTACGACCTCGTGACCGGCCCGGTCCCACGTTTCGGCAGCCGACGCCCCCACCCGGCCACAGCCCACGATGACGATCTTCACGCTACCTCCTCGGGCATGGGCTCGCGCACGACCCAGACGGCGCATGGCGTGTTCTGGAGGATGTAGGGGATGGTCCGCCCGATCGCGAACTCGCCGCCGAACCGGGTCCGGTACGGCACGCCGACCACGAGCAGATCCGCTCCGCGCTCTGTCGTCTCATCCACGATGGCGGCCCCCACGTCGCGGGCCTGGAGCAGGACGGGCTCCATCCGGACCTTGACCGATTCGGCGATGCCCTCGGCCATGTCCAGGACGCGCTGCGCCTCGTCCGAACGGCCGGCGATGTCCGCGTCGAGCGGAAGGGTCCAGTCGATCTCCACGACATGCACGGCGATCAACTCGCCTTTCGACCGACTGGCCTGCTCTGCCGCCAGGCGCACGATCCGAGCGTCGCTCGGTCCACCGTTGAGCGCGACCACGGCGCGTTGGAAGAGAGGGGCGACGAGTTCCGGCATGAGCGGCCACGATACCACCGTGCTTCTGCGCCGGTCATAGTGACGGATCAACCGGTCTGGGGCCGATCAAGGCGGGCTCGATCAGTGTTGGCGACGGTAGGGCACGTCGGCGACGACCGTGTGCTCGCGTCCCAGAAGCGCGGCTTTGAGGCGCCGGGCCGTCCGGTTATACAGCAATCGGTCCCACCAGTGGCGCGCCACGAATTCGGGCACGACCACGACCGTGATCGGGGCATCCTTGTCCGGCGGCCAGGCCTGGTCCAGGACGTCGAGGTAGGCGATGAACGGCGAGATGACCGCGCGATAGGGGGACTCCACGATGACGAGCGGCACGGTCGGCAGCTGGCGCTCCCAGCGCCGGCGCAGGGCGTCGCCCTCGTCGGGATCGTCGGTCACGAACACCGCCCGGATGTCCGGGCTCATCGTGCGCCCGAAGTTGACCGCCTGGATCACGGCCCGGTCGATGCCGTTGACCGGGACGACGACGCGCTGCTCGCGATGCGGTCCCTCGATCACGATGTCATCACGGACGTGCAGTTCCTTCTCCTGGGCGTTGTATTCGCGCCGGATGAAGAGCATCGTGGCCACGAGGATGGGGATGAGCAAGATGACCAGGTAGGCTCCGTCGAGGAACTTGATCGTGGTGACGACGACGGCGACGACGCCGGTGGCGGCACAACCGACGGCGTTGATCGCGATCCGCGCTCGCCATCCCGGCGGTCGCTCCCGGTACCAATGCCGGACCATGCCCGCCTGGGCGATCGTGAAGTCGATGAACACGCCCACGGCATAGAGCGGGATCAGGGCGTGCGTATCGCCCCCGAAGATCACGACCAGGCTCGCCGCGAGGAGACCCAGAGCGACGATTCCCGCGGAAAAGGCCAGTCGATCGCCCCGGAGAGAGAATTGGCGCGGAAAGAAGCCGTCGTTGGCGAGCACGGCGACGAGACGCGGGAAGGCCGCAAAGGAGGTGTTCGCGGCCAGGAACAAGAGCAGTGCCGTAAAGGCCTGGAACAGGTAGAAGCCGATCGAATCCCCGCCGAAGACGATTCCCGCGACCTGCGAGATGACCGTCTGCTTCACCGGCTCCTCGATCGGCACGACCCCGAAGCTGGTGGCCAGGAAGGTGATCCCCACGAACAGCACGCCCAGCACACCGGCCATGACCATCAACGTCGCCGCGGCATTCTTCGACTCGGGGGGCTTGAACGCCGGCACGCCGGTCGCGATCGCCTCCGTGCCGGTCAGCGCCACCGCCCCTGAGGCGAAGGCCCGCAGCAGGATGAGGGCGCCCACGGCCTCCGTCGTCCTGGTGGCCGAGGCGATCGCCTCCGGAGAGGGCGCCCGGGTATCGCCCAGGACGATGATCCGGTACAACCCGATCCCGATCATCAACAGGGCGCTGAACAGGAAGAGGTAGGTCGGGACGGCAAAGATGTTGCCGGCCTCGCGCAGCCCGCGCAGGTTGCCGATCGTGATGAGGCCGATCGCGGTCACGGCGATGGCCACGGAGATGGGCGCCAGGGCGGGCACGGCGGACGCGATCTGCTCGACGGCCGAGGAGGTCGACACCGCGACGGTCAGGTTGTAGTCGATCAGCAGCGCGGACGCCGCGATAAGCGAGGCCAGTCGACCGAAGTTCTCCTTCGAGACGGAGTAGGAGCCGCCGCCGTTGGGGTAGGCGATGCACACCTGGCGGTAGGAGAAGGCGACGATCCCGAGCAGCACGGCGATGGCGATGGACACCGGGAGGGCGAAGCTGAAGGCGGCCAGGGCGGCGCCCGCCAGCAGGAACGCGCGCAGGATCTCCTCCGTGGCGTAGGCCGATGAACTGATCGCGTCGGAACTGAAGATGGCCAGCGCCTTGCGCTTGGACAGGCGCTCGCCGAGTTCCTCCTCGGACGCCAGCGGTCGGCCAAGGACGATGCCGCGGATCCGGGCGAGCAGCCGTTGCCCGGGGGTCGTCGGGATGCTGGCGGCCTCCTTGGCCGTCATCTCGTTGGGGCCGGTGTAGCGGAAGAAGGCGGCGTGTGGCCGCTCGACGCGCACGCGCCGGTCACCGGGCTTTCGACCCTGGAGCGGTCGCCGTCCGCCGATCATCGAGGCATCACCGGCCGATCATGGTCATTCGCCGAACGCCAGTCGGTCGATCAGGCGGCCGGGGAGGGCGGCGGCCCGCATCGCGGCCTGCACGGCGGCGATGTCATAGTCCACCCGGTGCCACGTGGCGGTCATCGTCTCGGGATCGAGGACGAGGTATGAGGCCCTGGGATCCCCGTCCCTTGGCTGACCGACGCTGCCCGGGTTGAGCAGACTGCGCTCCCCGGCGAAGGCCTGTGGGACGTCGGCGGGCGGGTCGCACCGACGCACCTGGTCGCCGTTCGCGACGAAGGCGACCGGTACGTGCGTGTGGCCGTGCAAGCCGTGCGGTGTGGCGAGTTCTTCGAGGTTGGTGCCGGCGATGGCCTCGGACGTGATGTACTCGCGCAGGGGATCGCGCGGGCTGCCATGGACCAGGGTGATGTCGCTCATCACCCGAACCTCCGGGTGGGCGGCCAGCCAGCCCCGGGTCGCCGGGGAGATGTGGTCCCGCGTCCACTCGATCGCGGTCCGGGCTTCGGGATTGAACCACTCGATCTCGAGGCCGCCGATGGCCGCCGCATCGTGGTTGCCGCGAACGCCCACGGCGCCCACCTCGGCCAGGCGCGCGACGACGCCGTCGGGCTCCGGGCCGTAGCCCACGACATCGCCAAGGTGCCAGACGGCGTCCAGCGCCTCGGCATGCGCAAGGACCGCATCGAGGGCCACGAGGTTGCTGTGGATGTCCGACAGGACGGCGATCCGCATCGGCGCTCAGGGTAGCAGCCGAGGCGCTCCGCACGTGCCGATGGCCGGCCGGTCACCATGGTCGACGCTTACGCTCCGACGGGTCGCGTGGGTAGCCGTCCGGGACCCGACCGGTCCGTCGGACCGTGACCAGGACGTGGCCGGCCAGTCCCGTGAGGGTCACCGGATGCTGCCGGATCACGCCGCCGCCGAGGGCCGTTGCGGCGCGCCGGGCGGCCGTCAGCTCGTCGGTGAGGTCGCCGCGTTTCCAGGCGACGAGGATGCCGCCTGCTTCGAGCAGCGGGAAGGCGAGTTCGATGAGGTCGGCGGTGGAGGTGACCGCCCGGGCAGTCACCGCCGGCCATGCGGCGCGATGTTCCGGGTCGCCCGCCAGGGCTTCGGCTCGGGCACACGTGACCCGGATCGACGCGGCCGCTTCAGTGGCGTCGACGACCGTGCCCAGGAAGCGTGCCTTCTTGCCGGTCGGTTCCACGAGGCAGACCCGGCTCGCCGGCAGGGCTGCGGCGAGCGGGATCCCCGGCAGGCCGCCGCCCGAACCGAGATCCAGGAAGCGGTCGATGCCGTGCTCGCGCAAGACGACAACGGCCGTCAGGCTGTCGGCGACATGCGCCAGGGCGACCGCCGCCGGGTCCCGGATCGAGGTCAGGTTGATGAACGGGGTCCAGGCGAGGAGCAGGCGGACGTGCCCGTCGATGACCGCGCGAGCCCGCGGCTCGAGATCCAGGTCGAGCTCCGTCAGCGCCGAGGCGAGCGCGGCGTGATAGGCGGCAGGCAGGTCAGGGGTCTCATCGACGCGCGTCGGGAGCGGCTCGCGCTGGACGTTCACGGCACGTCTCCGATGACTCGCGTGCCGATCGTGCGCGTCGCCGCTCCCGGCGGCGGACTCTTCTCGCACCATGGGCGCCGGTTCGGTCTTCCGCGATCCATCCGGTTCATGGTCGGGTCTCCCCGAACCCCTCGTGGACCGCGTTACCCTGCCAGTGGCCCCAGTGCGGAAGTCGGAAGGTACGGCGGAAGGCCGGGCCTCGTCAACCGACTTATCCACGAAGTCCTGCGGGCCGCTCCGGTTGGTGGATAAGTCTCCCGTGTCGCGGTCCGCGCCGGCGGGCCGACGTCAGGCCCCCCGCGAACCGCCACGGATCGGGCGGCCAAGCGTGCGTCGAACGACGTCGATCACCTCGTCGACGTACTGGTCCGCGTTGCCCTGCTCGGCTGCGGTTCGGACGCAGCCCTGGACATGGTCCTCGAGGACCAGGATGGACAGCGCGTCGACCGCGGCGCGCAGGGCAGCCGTCTGCTGGAGGATGTCGACGCAATACTCCTCGCGTTCGATCATCCGGGCGATGCCGCGGACCTGACCCTCCATGCGCGACAGGCGGCGCATCAGCTGGGCGGTGTCCTTCGTGTAGCTGTGACGAAAGTGGCTGGGATCGGCCGCCGGCTCCGTGCGGCGCGTCGGGGTCGTGGTTGCCATGACGTCATCATACCCACCGGGGGTATCCTCACGCAACCCAGCTTTCACGGTATGACCGGGCCGGCCCGACGGACACGCCGGTCGTGCCGGATCATCGCCTCGCGAGCGGTCGCCCACCGCACCGTCGCTGCCTCAGGGGCTCGCCTCGGGTACACTCGCCGCCGATGGACTCCAGCACCCCGTTCGCCCACGCCAGCGAGGCGGAGATGGCCCGCATCCTCGATTTCTATGCGGTCCGCTGGAGCTACGAGCCCG
>JACCVB010000225.1 GCA_013698385.1 Chloroflexota bacterium | reverse complement strand
ACGCCCACGCGGCGGCAGCCTGGATCGCGGCGCACGACGGCGCGCGCGCTGCAACGCGCGAGCTCGAGGCCTGGGCCGGCGAGCTGCGCGGTCGCTAGCTACTTGCCCCGGATAAACGGCTTGGACTGAAAACGGCCGCGCCGGGGTGGCGCGGCCGAGTCAGGCTTGTGAGTGGTTGCCCTGGTGGAGTCGGGCTTGGGGATTGTTCAGCGGGTTCGGATGGCGAGGGTGTCGAGGTCGTAGGCGAGGATCGCCCACCCGGTCCAGATCTGCATCCCGTCATCGCCTTTCAGCCGGGTGCGGCGCATGCCGTAGCCGCGTTTGAGGTGGCTGATTCGGCCCTCGATCCCCGTGCGATAGCGCGCTCGGCGTTTGCGGGTGCGCCTGGAGCCTGGCTCGTGGCGGCCGGAGAGCTGGATCCGGTCGTCGGCGAGCTCGGGGAACGCATCTTTGGTCGGGCCGGGGAGGAAGCCGCCGTCGGCCACGATCTCCCGCGGGCGGATCCCGGCGCGGTCCAGTTCGGCGGCGGTCTGCGGCAGCAGCGTGTTCTCGGACGGGTTCCCGGACGCGTGGCCGGCCGGGAGGATGAACCGCGAGCTCCCTTGCGGGTGTTCTCGGTCATCTCGCAGATCTGCGCGACGTACCCGAACTCGGTCGGTTTGCCGAGCTTGCCCTTGCGGATCGGTCGGGCGTCCGGGTCGGCGATCGACACCAGCCGGTCGGTGATCTTCAGCCCGCGGACGCGACGGTCGATCTGCTCGGCCACCCTCCCGCACCGCGACGCCAGCGCTTCCAGCTGCCTGGCAGCCCTGAGCTTGGTGCTGGCTCGGCGGCCGCGTGCTGATGCTCGCGCCGCTGCGGCAAGTCTGTTGGCCTCGCGGGCGGAGCGAGCGATCAGACGGCCGGCCTGCTGGTTGAGCGTCATTACCTGCGCCTTCGCCTCGCCGGTGCGGCGCGCGAGTGTCTTGGAGATCGCGCGGACGGTCTTGCCGATCGACCGGGAACGGTCGCGGACCCGCGGCTTGCCGGCGATCAGCTTCTGCAACTTCTTGCCCTCGCGCGCGAGTGCCCTGGCTCCCTGCAGGGCGAGCATCGCGTCGGACGGATAGCGGATGTCGGCCTCCACCACGGTCGAGTCGATCCTTGCCGCCCGGGCGATGAACCGCGTCTCGCGCTGGGCCTTCTCGATCACCATCCTGGTGATCTCCTGGACGACACTGGCGCCGAGCCGGCGGGCGAGCTTTCTGACCGTCGACTCGTCCGGCACGCGCTGATCGATCGCGATCAGACAGAAGCGCCGCAGGTGCAGCGAGTCCGACACCTCGCGCACCAGCGTCTCGTAGCCCCAGCCGGTGCGCTGCTTGATCACCATCAGCCGCACGAACGTCGTCATTGCGATCGACGGCCGCCCGCGCTCCCGAGCGTCCCGCTCCCACGCCTGCGCGATCGGCAACAGCAACAGCGAATCTGCCAGCACTCGGTCCAGCCTCTCCAGATCGTCGGGCAGCTCCCTGATCTCTGCCGGCAGCACCTCGTCCCACAGCGATTCCACCTGCTCTCCCACGAGCGTCAGCATCACATCTCCACCGGGTCAGAAAACTGTCACGAGCAGGCAGATTCTCCTAAATCCTCGGACGGAACGAGCCCTTCTGACCGGCCCGGATGCGACCCTCACCGCCAGTCGAGAACAGGAGGCGCGCGTGCCCGGACCCGGACGCAACCAGCCCTGCCCATGCGGTTCAGGGCGCAAGACCAAACACTGCTGCGGACAGACCCGCGGCCCCTCCGAAGACCAACTCGCCCGCGCTCACGTCGCCCAGCTCGCCCGGCAAGCGACCCCCGACCTCGCCGGGCTCTCCGACCGCGCGCTCGACCATCTCTGGGAGAGCCTCATGGACCTCCCCAGCGTCGACTACTCGCTGCTAGTCACGCTCCCCAAGCTGATCGGGCCCGACCTCCAACGCCTCCGCGAATCAATCGAACACGACGACCCCGACTGGGGCTGGGACGCGCTCACGGCCGTCGCCAACCAGACCGACACGCCACAACAACGAGCCCGACTCGCCGACGCAATCGTCCGACTCCGCGACCAACACCGCATCAACCGCCGCCAGGCCGCCTACGCACTCCTCGACCTCGACAGCCGCTCCACCAGAATCATCGCCGCCAGCCTGCTCGAAGCCGTCGCCGTCTCCGTCGGCGCCAACCGCACCCCCGGCGGCCTCCACATCGCCGCCTAACCCCTCATTTATCCGGGGCAAGTAGCTAAGGGGCCGCTCACGAACTCGGGGGGTGGGACTCGAACCCACAACGACTCGATTAACAGTCGAGCATTCTGCCGATTGAATTACCCCCGACCGGTGTGATGGACCCGCCGCCCCAGATATACGCACTGGGTTGAGGATCCGGCCCCGGAATAGTAGCGATTCGAGCCTCGATCTCCGCATGACAGTTGGCGCAGAGCAGAACACACTTCTCCGCTTCAGCGAGTGCCCGCTCGAGCGAACGGGCCACTCCGCGGTCGGCAATCGAAAAGGTCTTTTGCAGCGGATCCACGTGGTGGAATTGAAGCGCCCCGGGATACCGGTCGTAGCCGCAGAGCCGGCACTCTCCGCCCGCGGCACGCACGAGCGCGAGCTTGACGCGGCGACGGCGGGCCGAAACAGCGGCGACTCGACAGCGCCGACACCGGTAGCGCTTCCCACCTGAGGTCAGCACATG
>JACCVB010000224.1 GCA_013698385.1 Chloroflexota bacterium | reverse complement strand
TCGTCAAGCAGCCCGTCCGCCGGCACGGCACTTAGCCGGACGACCAGCCCGCGACGGCCCAACGAACCGCGCAACCGGGCGGGCGAGTCCACCCGCAGCAACCCGCCCCGCACGAAGGCGATCCGGTCGCACAGCCGATCCGCTTCGTCGAGGTTGTGCGTGGCGAGGACGATCGTCCGGCCGGCGCGCCGGAGTGTCTCGATCGCATCCCGCACGATGAACGCGGCCTCGGGGTCCAGGGCCGCTGTCGGCTCGTCGAGGAAGACGACCGACGGATCGTGGAGCAGGGCACGGGCGATGGCCAGCTTCTGCTTCATGCCCTTGCTGAACGTGCCGGCCACGTCGTGCCGCCGCTCCCACAGGCCGAACAGCCGCAGATAGTGTTCGATCCGCTCCGCGCGTTGAGCCGCCGACAGCCCGTACAGCCGCGCGAAGAAATCGAGATTGGCGCTCGCAGACAGCTTGTCGTAGAGGCCCGGCGTCTCGGTCAGGACACCGACCCGGGCGCGCACCTGCTCGGGCTCGGCTCGGACATCGAAGCCGTCGACGGTGGCCGTGCCTTCCGAGGGCCGGATGAGTGCCGTCAACAGGCGGACGGTCGTCGTCTTGCCTGCGCCGTTGGGGCCAAGGAGACCCAGCACCTCGCCCTTTCTGACCTCGAGATCCACGCCGCGGACCGCCCACCGGTCGCCGAACCGACGACCCAGGCCGACGCAACGCAGGGCCACGGGTGATGCAGGCGGCGGCTCGGTCGCAGGGCTCGCATCGATCACGGCGGACATCCGTGCAAGTCTGGCGTACCGGAGCCTCGCGCGGCGCGACGTCCGTTGGCCTACCGATATAGGCCAACCCCGGTAGGATGCACGGCGTGATCGCCGTCCGCCTCATCGTGCTCTCGCTTGGGGTCGCACTCGGCGTCTTCTATCCGTTCGTCTCGGTCATCCTTCGCGAGCGAGGGTTCAGCGCCGGCGAGATCGGGCTGATCGCGTCCATCGGGGCGATCGGGTTCACGATCGCCGTTCCGGTCTGGGGCCACCTGGCGGACGTCCGCCTGGGCCGGCCCAGGACGCTGCAGATCTGTGCCATCGGTGGGGCCGTGGCCGTGGCCGCGCTGATCGCACCCTGGCCGACGATCGCGGTGTTCGTCCTGTACACGACGTTCACGGTCTTCGAGTCCGCCTGGCAGCCGCTGACCGACGCGATCACGGTCAATACGGTCCGCGGCCGTGAGTACGGGCGGGTCCGGCTGCTGACCAGCCTGTCCTTCGCGATCGCCACGATCGTGGCGGGGTTCCTGTACGACCGGACCGGCTATGCCCCGGCGTACCTGGGACTTGCCGCGGCGGCCATGGTGATGGCGGTCGCGGCGGCCTTCGTCCCGGACATGGAGCGGGCCGACCTTCGAACACACGCCGGGGCGACCGGGATCCCATCAGCGGCGTCCCGTCCCGGTCGAACGTGGCGCTTCGGGTCCATCGGGGTCGCCCTGCGCCATGCGCCCAGGCTCGCCTGGGTCCTTGCCGCCGTGACCCTGCTCCATATCGGGATCATCTCGGGGTTCACCTTTTTGGGTCTGCGCATCACCGAACTCGGGGGAAGTCCCTCGCAGGTCGCGCTCGCGTCCGGCTTGTCGGCGACCGTGGAGATCCCATCCCTGCTGCTGGCCGGCCGGGTCGCGCGGCGGATCGGCCTACGCGGTCTGTTCGCCGCGAGTGCCCTGCTGTACGGGACGGCCATGGTCACCTGGACCGTGCTGGACGTGCCGGCCGCGATCATCGCCACCCGCGCGATGACCGGCGTCGCCTTTGCCGGGGTCATCGTGTCCGTCGTCCTGACGATCGCCGAGCTGTTGCCCAGGGAGCTCCAGGCGACCGGCCAGGCGCTCTACCAGACGACCGCGTTCGGGGTGGCGGCGGTCATCGCCAACGCGATCGGCGGGCGGCTCTACGAATCGGTCGGGCATTCGGCCCTCTTTGGTCTCGGGGCGATCCTTGCACTCGCCGCCGCGATCCTTGGTTGGCTGATGTTCCCGCACCGGACCGCCGGCCGGACGCGCGAGCTCGCCCCGGGCTAGCATGGCCGGACCACGCACGGAGAGGTCATGCGGCTTTGGGGCGGTCGATTTGCCGAGGACAACGATCAGCGCGTCGCCGATTTCACGCGCTCGATCGACCTCGATCGGGAGCTTGCGGCCGACGACATCACGGGATCGATCGCGCATGTCCGAGGACTCGCTCGCGCCGGCCTGCTCACGGACGAGGAGGTCGAGGAGCTCCTGGGCGGCCTGACCGAGCTCGCGCAGGCCGTCGCCGAAGGCACGCTCACCTGGGATCCGACGCTTGAGGACGTTCACCTCAATCTCGAAGCGGCGCTCGCCGAGCGGATCGGTGCCGTGGCCGGCAAGCTCCATACCGGCCGTTCGCGCAACGACCAGGTCGCCACGGACCTTCGACTCTGGCTGCGCCGGGCGATCGATCGACTGGACGGCGCGCTGCTCGACTTCGAGCGCGCCCTCGTGGGCCTGGCGGAGCGTGAGGGAACCGCCGTCTTGCCGGGCACGACCCACATCCAGCCCGCCCAGCCCGTGCTGTTCGCGCATCACCTGCTGGCCTATGTCGAGATGGCCGAGCGCGACCGCGGTCGCCTGGCTGACGCCCGGAGACGAGCGAACGTGTCGCCATTGGGTGCCGGGGCCCTGGCCGGGGCCGGCTATCCCCTCGATCGCGAGGCGACCGCCGCGGAGCTCGGCTTCGATGGCGTGACGGCGAACTCGATGGACGCCGTGAGCGACCGGGATTTCGTCGTGGA
>JACCVB010000214.1 GCA_013698385.1 Chloroflexota bacterium | reverse complement strand
GCGGCAGCCCTCGGGCTGGGAACGATGCTGGCCGGTTGAGCGTCCATCGCCGGCGCACGGCACACTGGCGGGCGTTCGACTGTGCTGGAGGATGTTCGTGCGCGGGGTGAGGATCCTGGTCGTGGGCCTGCTGGTGATGGTGCTGGTCGTCGTCATCGGCGGCTTCGGCGCCATCGCCTGGGTCACCGGGCGGGCACTGCCGCAGACGAGCGGTCGACTGATCGTGCCCGGATTGGATGGCCAGGTCTCGGTCGATCGCGATATCAACGGCATCGCCCAGATCCGGGCGAGCACGACACACGACCTGTTCCTTGCCCAGGGCTACGTCCATGCCCAGGAGCGGATGTGGCAGATGGAGGTGTGGCGGCACATCGCATCGGGCCGCCTGTCCGAACTGTTCGGCGAGGGCACGGTCAAGACGGACGCCTTCATCCGCACCTTGGGCTGGCGACGGGCGGCTGAGCGCGACCTGGCCGGGGTTGCTCCGGCAGCACGCGGCGTCCTGGATGCCTACTCGGAGGGCGTCAACGCCTGGCTCGACGCGAATCGAGATCACCTCGGTCTCGCCTTCCTCGTCACCGGCGCCTCGCCCGAACCCTGGACCCCGGTGGACACCCTGGCCTGGGGTAAGGTCCAGGCCTGGAACCTGGGCGGCAACCTGGACGGCGAGATCTTCCGCTACCTGGCGGACGCGAAACTCGGCGACCCCGCGCGAACGGATGGATTGCTGGCACCGCGGCCGTTTGGGCCGGTCATCACACCGAGCGGCCTTCCCGGCAGCGGTGGGGCGGGCGCGAACGTCCAGCCCGTTGACCCGGGCGATCCCGGCAACGATTCGACGGTCCGTCCGCCAACCACGACGCTCACCGGCACGCAATCGGACGCCTGGCGCGAAGTCGCGGATTCCGTGAACGACGCCCTTCGACTGGCCGGCCTGGACGCCAGCGACGGCCTTGCCTCGGACCACGGCATCGGCTCGAACGACTGGGTCGTGGCCCCATCCATGTCCGCCACCGGCGGCGCCCTGCTGGCCAACGACCCGCACCTGGGCATCTCCATGCCGTCGGTCTGGTACATCAACGGACTGCATTGCGTGACGATCAGCACCGCCTGCCCGTACGACGTGGCCGGCGTCAGCTTCCCGGGCGTGCCCGGGGTCGTGCTCGGCCATAACGCGCGGATCGCATGGGGTGCCACGAATGCCAACCCGGATGTCCAGGACCTCGTGCTGGAGACGGTGGATCCAGCTGATCCCGACCGCTACCTCGGCCCGGACGGGGCCTCCACGCCGTTCACGACCCGCACCGAGACGATCGGACGGTCCGGCGGCACCCCGATCGACCTCCAGGTCCGCGAGACGATCCACGGGCCGATCCTCAACGACGTCGACCCGCGCCTCCGCGACGCGCCGCTGATGGCCGTGCGCTGGACCGGGACGAACCAGGCGATGGGTCCGGATCGGACCTTCGAGGCAGTGCTGGGCCTGAACACGGCCTCGAACTTCGAGCAGTTCCGGTCCACGCTGTCCCTCTACGCGGCGCCGGCCCAGAACTTCGTCTACGCCGATGTCGACGGACACATCGGCTATCAGCTCCCGGGACGCATCCCCATCCGGTCCGATCCGGCGGACCGGGGTGACCGACCGGTCTCGGGGAGTGACGGCCGCAGCGAGTGGACGGGCACGATCCCGTACGACGACCTGCCCTGGCAGCTGGATCCGGACCCGGGCTGGATCGTGACCGCCAACAACGCGCCCGTGGACGAAGCCTATCCCCACTTCATCGGCAAGGACTTCGACCCGGGTTACCGGGCCGAGCGGATCATCGACCTGATCGACGGCTACGGCCAGGATGGCCTGACGACCAAGGAGATGGCCACGATCCAGAACGACACCGCGCCGCTCCGCGCACGCGACATCGCCCAGGCCCTCGAAGGGGCAAAGCCCGCTACGGAAGACGGGGTCACGATCGCCGAGCGGATCTCGAGATGGGACGGGATCTGCGATGAGGGCAGTCTCGGGTGTGCGGCCTACATGGCCTGGGAATACCGGGTCCTGCGCGACGTGTTCGACGACGAGCTGGGCCCGTTGGCACGAGACTACGTGGGCAGTACCGCCAGCTGGTCCACCCTGGCGTCGATCCTGGAAGATCCTCGCTCGCCGTGGTGGGACGACACGGCGACGACCGACGTGACCGAGACGGCCGACCTGATCATCCTCCGCGCGATGGACGAGGCAGGGGCCGAACTCCAGACAGCCTTCGGCAGCCCGGACCGCTGGTCATGGGGTCGACTGCACACCGCGGCGTTCGAGGAGAGCACCCTCGGCACCAGCGGCATCGGCCCGCTGGAGTGGTACTTCAACGAGACTCCAATGGCCGTCCCGGGTGCGGCCGGTGCGATCAACAACACCTACTACAAGCTGAACCGCGCCTACCTCGATCCGACCGATCCGAAGGTCAAGCCGATGGCCATCGACCGACTCTTCACGGTGACCAACCTGCCGTCGTATCGACTGACGATCGACCTGTCCGACCTAGATGGCGCGAGCCTCATCATCACCACGGGTCAGGCCGGCAACCCGTTCGATCGCCACTACAACGACCTGATCGACCCGTGGCGCAAGGGGGAGCTCGTGCCGCTGCCGTTCACTGCGGCCGCCATCAAGGCCGCCACGGTGTCCACGCTCACGCTGGACCCGGGCACCGTGCGGTGATGCTCCGGTGACCACCAGCGACGTCGTCGTCATCGGCGCCGGTTCGATGGGTGCCTGGACGGCGCTCCGCTCCCAGCGAGCCGGCTGGCGGACGACCCTCATCGACGCATTCGGCGCGGGGCATCCCCGGGCGACATCCGGGGACGAGAGTCGGATCCTTCGCGCGTCTCACGGCGCGGATGTCTTCTACACGCGCTGGTCGCGCGAGGCTCGGACGGCATGGCTGGCCTTTGGCGAGGAGATCGGCGAGACCCTGTTCGTGCCTGCCGGTGCGCTCTGGTTCGCGCATCGCGAGGACGGCTTCGAGGGCCATTCGTTGGCGACGCTGACGTCGATGGGCATCCCCGTCGAACGCGTCGAGCCCGCCGAGATGGCCGAACGCTGGCCGCAGATCCGGGCGGACGACCTGGCCTTCGCACTGTACGAGCCGGAAGCCGGTCTGCTGCTTGCACGCCGGGGCGTGGTGGCGGTGGCGCGTGCCTTCACGACCCTGGGTGGTCGCTTCGAGTCCGGCTGGGCGGAGCCCGGCGCGGCGGACGGTCGTCGGCTCCTCGATGTCGTCGCCGGCGACGGGATCCGTCATCCCGCCGAGACCTTCGTGTTCGCCGCCGGTCCCTGGCTGCCCACGATCTTCCCGGCGGTGCTCGGCGACCTCATCAGCGTGACCAAGCAGGATGTCGTGTTCCTCGGGCCGGCCGCCGGGGACAATCGGTTCGGGGCGGAGGCGCTGCCCTGCTGGGTGGACTACGACGCCGCCTTCTACGGCCTGCCCGCCGTGGATGGCCGAGGCGTGAAGCTTGCGCCGGACCGGTACGGGCCGGTCTTCGACCCGACCGACGGGGAACGGATCGTGGACCCCGAGACCGTTCGCCTGGCCCGACGATATGTCGCCCGGCGACTCCCCGGGCTGATCGACGCGCCCGTCGTGGAGACGCGGGTCTGCCAGTACGAGACGACGCCGGACACCCATTTCATCATCGATCGTCATCCCGACTTCGACAACGTCTGGATCGTGGGCGGTGGCTCCGGTCACGGCTTCAAGCACGGTCCGGTGATCGGCAGTCACGTCGTGTCGCGGATCGCCGGGGCACCTCCCGGGGTCGAGGAAGAGCGCTTCGAACTGGGCCGAGCGCGGACCTTCCAGCAGAACATGCGCACCGGGGCCCAGGTCCGCCTCGACTGAACGCGCACCGAGGCGTCATCGCGCGCCCGCGCTGAGGCTATTCGCTGATCTCGAGCGGACCGTCGGAGACTTCGATCAACACCCGGCCGTCTTCGACGACGACGGGGTAGATCGCCAGGGGTGCGTCCGCCGGTGGATCGAGCGGTTCACCGCTGGACAGGTCGAAGCGGGACAGATGCAGGGCGCAGGTCAGCGTCCCGTTCGTCAGGAACCCCTTGTCCAGCTCGAAGTACTCGTGCGAGCAGATGCCCTGGAGTGCGGTGAACTCGCCGCCGGTGTTGATGACGAGGACCTGGTCCGTGCCATCCACCCAGGCCATCTTCATCTCTCCGTCACTGACTTCTTCGACTCCGAAGAGATCGATCCGCCTCACGACGCGGAGGCTCCGGCGCCCCGCAGCGGACGTTGTGGGGGCATCAGGCCGCGGGTTCGCGGGCAGCGGCGAGGGCGTCGGCTCCGGCCGCCCACTTCGTCTCGAGCGCCTCACGCAGTCGATCCTGGGCAGAGGCGAGGGGCACGCGCGCCACGACCGGCTCGAGGAAGCCAAGGACGATGAACTTGCGGGCTTCGTCGGGCGGGATGCCACGCGACTCGAGGTAGAACAGCTGGCTCTCGTCGATCGGCCCGACCGAGGACGCGTGCATCGCCCGACGGCAATCCGGCTGATCGATCTCCAGGCTCGGGATGGCCACGGATCGAGCCGCCTTGGACAGGTTCATCCCGAATTCGCCGAGGAAGCTGTCCGTCCCGACGGCGCTCTTCTCGATCGTGATGAGCCCCTTCAGCGCGGTCCGGGCCCGATCGAGGAGGACCCCCTTGGAAAGCAGGTCCCCGGTCGTGTCGCGTCCCGTATGGGTCGTGTATGAGGTCAGGTCGAACGCCTGCTCCTGGCTGCCAAAGACGATCTCGACCTGCTCGACCGAGCTGCGGTCACCGACCAGTCGATTGTCCACCCGACCGCGGACGAGGCGACCACCGAGCTGCGCCAGGGCCCAGCTGAGCGATGCTCCTTCGGCAACCTCGGCCACGCGGTGCTGGATCGCGATCGACGCGGGCGGAAGCTCCTGGAGGCCGGCGACCTGCAAGTTCGCGTCAATGCCCAGGCGGACCTCCATCGTGCCCGCGAAGAACGACTGACCCCCGGGACGCGTGGCACCCGCCGATGCCACCAACTCCTCCACGATGACCGCCCGCGCTCGGTCCCCGAGATGCACCAGCGTCCGTGTCATCCTGGCGAGGTCCGG
>JACCVB010000174.1 GCA_013698385.1 Chloroflexota bacterium | reverse complement strand
CCAGTGGGCCTGCTTCGAGCGCGGCCTGCTCGTGCTCGAGTGCGGCAAGACCAGCGTTCGGATGTCGCCGGCCCTGACCGTCAGCGAGGAAGAGATGACGACGGCGCTGCGGATCTTTGGCGAAGCGGTCGCGGCGGTCGCCGGTGCGGGGGAGGCCGTCCTCGCCAAGGTCACCGAGGCCGGCGCCCTCCACGAGGTCGAGGCCGCCGGCTAGACCGGCCGGCCCGAGTCGCCACGACCCGCCGAGACCCGACGACATGACGACATGACGACATGACGACCTCCAGGGTCGCCACGATGCGCGATGCGATCGCCGACCTGGTGCGTGACGGGGACACCGTCGCGATCGAGGGCTTCACCCACCTGATCTCGTTCGCCGCGGGCCACGAGATCACCCGCCAGCGGAAGCGCGATCTGACCCTCGCGCGGCTGACCCCGGACCTCATCTACGACCAGATGATCGCCGGCGGCGTGGCCTCGAAGCTCGTGTTCTCGTGGCTCGGCAACCCGGGCGTCGGCGGCCTGGGCGCGATCCGCCGCCGGATCGAGGGCGAGCTCCCGGCCGAACCTCTCGAGATCGAGGAGTACAGCCACTTCGGGATGGTGGCGCGCTACACCGCGGGCGCCATGAACCTGCCGTTCTTCCCGCTGCGCTCGTACTTCGAGACGGACTTGCCGGTCGCCAACCCGCGCATCCGGCCGGTCCAGTCGCCGTACGGCGAGGAGACGATCTACGCGGTGCCCCCACTGAAGCCGAACGTGGCGATCGTCCATGCGCAGCGCGCCTCGGCCGGTGGCGACACCCAGGTCTGGGGCCTCCTCGGCTGCCAGAAGGAGGCGGCCTTCGCGGCCGACAGGGTGATCGTCGTGGTCGAGGAACTCGTCGACGAGGCTGTCATACGAGCAGACCCGAACCGCACGATCATCCCGGGCCTGATCGTGGACGCGGTCGTCGTCGAGCCGTGGGGTGCGCATCCCTCCTACGTCCAGGGCGCCTACGACCGCGACAACCGCTTCTACCTCGACTGGGACCCTATCACCCGCGACGAGGAGGCCATCCAGGCATGGTTGCGCGAATGGGTCTACGACGTCGCGGACCGCGCGGCCTACGTCGAGAAGCTGGGCCCTCAGCGGCTGGCCTCGCTGAAGCCGGGCCCAGCGCCTTCCGGGTCCGTGGATTACGGGGCGTACCGGTGACGGACACGACCGGTGCCGCCGTGGTCGTAGCCGCCGTGGACCCGACCGCCCTGGTCCCGCCGTGGAACATCACATGTTCCAACCTCGGCTTGGGCGACCGGTTCGCGGCGGTTCGGCCGGGTTCCAGCGCCAAATGGAACGCGTACGGTTCCGTCTGGATGAGGAGCACGCTCGAGGAAACCGTCTCGGATGGCTCAGGCCTTGATCGGCACATGTCATGTTCCAAGCGGACCCGCCCCGCGGGATCCGCGGCATGACGGAAACGGCGACGTTCACGAAGTCCGAGATGATGATCGTGGCCGCTGCCCGTGCCCTCGAGGGCCAGCACGTCTGCTTCGTAGGCGTGGGCCTGCCGAATATCGCCGTCAACCTGGCACAGCGGACCGTCGCGCCGGAGCTCGAGATGGTTTATGAGGCGGGCGTGTTCGGGGCGCGGCCGTCTCGACTGCCGTTGTCCATCGGCGACCCGACGATCGTGACCGGCTCCACGGCCGTCGTCAGCATGCTGGAGCTGTTCGGCTACTACCTCCAGGGCGGCCTCATCGATGTCGGGTTCCTGGGCGCCGCCCAGATCGATCGGTTCGGCAACATCAACACGACGGTCATCGGCCCGTATGACCACCCCACGACCCGCCTCCCCGGCAGCGGCGGCGCCTGCGAGATCGCGATCAACGCCCGCGAGGTCTTCGTGATCATGCGTCAGAGCCGGCGCAGCTTCGTCGAGACGATCGACTTCCGGACGAGTCCCGGCAACCTTGGCGGGGCCGAGCAGTCGGAACGCGTCCGGCGCGAAGGCGGCTGGAAAGGTCGCGGCCCGACCGTGGTCGTGACGGACCTCGGCATCTACCACTTCGACGAGACCGGCGAGATGCGCCTGGACTCGCTCCACCCGGCGGCCACGCTCCAGGACGCCCGGGCCACGATCGGCTGGGACCTCACGGTCGCCGAACCGCCGGCCCACACGCCCCCACCGACTGCCGATGAACTGCGCCTGATCCGTGAGGACCTCGACCCGGCCGGGATCTACACGAAGTCCTGAGGCGCTCGTCGACACGCGCGACTGACGCGCTCCACCAATTCAGGCTTTCGCGGACTCGCCTGAGACGGAGACCTCGTCCTACGGCGCGACCGGGAGGGCGGCCACCAGCCGATCGAAGCCGGCGCCCTCCACCCACCCCCGGACCTCGCCCGAAACCGGATCGATGCCGGCGATCCGTCCGCCATCGTGGACCAGGGCGAATATCCCTGAGCCGTCAGGTGAGATGGAGATGGTGTCCACGGCCTGTCCTCTCAGCGATCGCCCAAGGAGGGTCAAAGACTTCGCGTCGATCCGACGGATGCCCTCACGGCCGGCGGCGAAGATCGCCTGACCGTCAGGAGCGATGACGACTCGTCGGCCGACCGTGACCGCATCCTGCCCGGTCTTCGCGAGCGTGGCGTGCACCACCGCGGGTGCACCGATGTCCATCGTCCGGCGAATCGTCAGCTCGGCGGGGTCGATCTCGACCGCGATCCCGAGCGTCGCGTTGATCGCCATGGCTGGCGCTTCGCCGCCGGCGCCCACGACACCCCAGTCCTGACCGGCGGACGTGTCGTCCATGCCCTCGGCCGGCAGATCGATGCAGACGGCCCAGGCGTCCACGGTATCGAGGGCGTGGATGAACGGATACTCCGCCCCCCGGTACAGCGTGAACACCATGCCGTCGGCTCGGCGGAACTGGCTGATCGGCCGGCCGGCCATCGCCTCGTCCAGGTTGCGCTTGTCCACGATGATCGCCTCGTCCATGACCCCGGTCGCGGTCGACACGACGCGCATCTGGTAGCGGTCCTGGAGCAGGCCCGGGACGTGCTGGGCGACGTACAGTCGTGAGCCATCCGGCGACAATGCGTCGAATTCGAACGATCCACCGAGTTCGATGATGCGCGTCGCCCTGGCCCCGCCACGCGAGACGACCGCGAAGCGGCTCGCGGTCGCGCTGGCCCATTTCGTAGCCGGCAGGTCCTCGACCAGCACGATCGTCGAACCGTCTGCCGACACGCCGACCGGCATGGGATCGAGTCCTACCACGGGCAAGCGCCAGGCCCCCTCGATCGACTGGACCCGACCTTCGAGGGGCTGGTCGATGGCGCGATCTTCGACGCGCGTGACCCGACCGTCCCGTGTCACGGTCACGACCCGGCGCCATACCTCGTCCGGAGCACCGAGCGGCCATGTGTCGACGACGGCGCCCGTGCTGGCCAGCAGGACCTGCAAGCCCGACTCGCCGACGCGCCCGACGACGAGTCGGGCGTCGCCTGCCGCTGGGAGAGACGTCGGGTCCACCGAGTCCGGTGCCGCCGAACCGGGCGCGGCGGCCTCGGCCGCGCAGCCCGAGGAGACGACCGTGAACGCGAAGAGCAGTGCCAGCGTCGCGGCGCGCATCAGGGCCTCCGGTCGATGAAAGCGGTCGTGATCCCACCCGCTTCATCTACACCGGGCCCGGACGATCGGTTCCGTTATGGCATCGACTGCGCGATCGCGATCGCGGCCGCCCGACCGATGGCGCTCTCGATCCGATAGGTGGTCGGCCCGTCCGACCAGATCAGCGCATCGCCGACCCACCGACGGTCGTCATCGACCAGGGTTCCATCCGGGGACTCGTAGAAGAAGAGGTGCGGCTCGCCCGTGATCCACCAGCCCGGGTGGCCGCCGACTTCGACGCGCTCCAATCGTGATGTGTCGCCCACGACCTTCTGGAAGAACCCATCCCTCACGGTCCCATCGAAGCTCATGACGATCAGCCCGACGCTTGGGTCGCTCGTCTCCGGCAAGGCGGAACGCGGCGCCCAGACGAGGGCGAGCTGGTTGGCTCGCGCCGGGTCCACGAAGATGGCGTCCGGGGGTCCGAGGCGCTGGTCGGCCGGCAGTCGGATCCGTCGGCCGATCAGCGACGCGGCCTCCTCGATGGGCATCGTCTGCCCAAGTCCCAGGTCGGCGCCTGGCACGCCGGCATCGGCCGTGGCCGTTGCGGTGGGCGACGCAGTCCGTGGCGGCGCGGACGGCTCCCCGAGGATGATTCGCAGGCCGGGCAGGCCCAGACCCGCGGCGCCCGCCAACGCCGCAAGGAGGAGCGCGGCCGCGAGCGCAAGGACCAGCGCTCGCCGCAGCGGTGAGGCGTGCCGCCAGCCAAGCGATGATCGCAAAGAGGTGGATGCTCGGCGCTCGATCAAGCGGATGCGGACTCGGGTGGCGAGATCGGGCGAGGAGGGGTCGCCGTCGGGCCAGTCGATCGCAGATGCGAGCTCGCGCAGCGCGCTCTCGAGCCGCGCGTCATCAAGACCGCTCACCGGACGCCCCCTTCCTGGTCTTCGTCGGTCGATCGCATGGCCGCGCGCAGGCGGCCGATCGCACGCGAGGTGCGTGACTTCACCGTCCCCCGGGGAAGGCCGAGCGTTTCGGCCGTCTCGGCTTCGGAGAGATCCAGGAGGAAGCGGGTGCCGAGGATCTCCCGATCCTCATCGCGGAGGCCGCTCAGTGCCGCGAGCAGCTCGGCCCGCGTTTCCGCCGCGATCACGCTCGACTCCGGACCGGACATGGCGGGCTCGGCGAGACCATCACCGGACGCGGCGGTCGCGCGTAGCCCAAGACCATGCCGCCGACCCGCTGAACGGCGACGATTGCGCGACTCGTTGGCGACGATCCGCAGGAGCCACGGCCGCAGTGGTGCGCCGTCGCGAAAGCGGGGTAACGCGGCGAACGCCTTGAGAAACGCGTCCTGGACGGCATCATCGGCATCCGCCTCCGGGGCGATGAGGTGCGCCGTCCGCAAAGCGACATCCTGGTAGCGGCGCACGATCGACTCATACGCCGCCACGTCACCGTTTCGGGCGTGCGCGATCAGTTCGGCGTCTTCGATGTGGACGTCGGCGGCTTCGATATGGACGGCCCTCCGCGGTCAACCGTACCTCGTACACCGACGCTAACGGACCGGTTCCCGGCGTTCGCCCAAGCCAGGAGCGTCTGACGCGCCGGGCTCGCTGCTACGATCGGTCGCATGTCAGCCCAGGGTGCCGCGCGACCAGCCGGCCGTGTCTTTCGTCGCTCCAGCGTTGCCGAGCCGCCGGTCGCCGTGGAAGCGCGCGGTTGCACGATCCGCGACGCATCCGGACGCGAGTACCTGGACGGGGCGGGGGGCGCGATCGTCGTGAACGTGGGTCATGGACGTGGCGAGATCGCGGCGGTCATGGCCGAGCAGGCGGGTCGCCTCGCCTACGCCCACGGCAGCGCCTTCACGACTGAGCCACTGGAGGCCTATGCCGCGGAGGTCGGGCCCCTCCTGCCGGTGGACGACCCCGCCATCTATTCGGTCTCCGGTGGTTCGGAAGCGATCGAGACGGCGCTCAAGCTCGCCCGCGCCTACCACCTGGCTCGAGGCGAGGCCGGTCGCTGGACGGTCATCTCGCGCTGGGGCAGCTACCACGGCAACACCCTCGGCGCGCTGGACCTGTCCGGACGCAAGTCGCTGCGCCGGCCGTACGAGGCGTGGCTGGGGAGGTTTCGGCACGTTTCCGCGGCGTACCCGTACCGGGCTGGCGACCCCGGCGCCGAAGCACTCGGCGACGGAGCGACGGCCGCCGCTGAACTGGAGCACGTGATCCAGACCGCCGACCCGGGCTCCATCGCGGCCTTCGTCGCCGAACCGATCGTCGGGGCGACCCTCGGGGCGGTCGTGCCTCCGGACGACTACTGGCCGGCCATCGCCGATGTCTGCCGGCGGCACGGGATCCTGCTCATCGCTGATGAGGTGATGACGGGGTTCGGGCGAACCGGTCGATGGTTCGGCCTGGATCACTGGGGTGTCCGCGCGGACCTGCTCGCGGCCGCCAAGGGGGCGAGCTCCGGGTACTGGCCGTTCGGTTTCGTTGCGGCGTCGGGGGATGTCCACGACACCGTCACGGCGCCCGGCCCGGGCTTCGTCCATGGCTTCACGCATTCGCACGCTCCCGTCGGGGCGGCCGTCGCCCGCGAGGTCCTGCGGATCCTCCAGGACGAGGACTTGGTCGCCGCCAGTGCCACCAAGGGGCAGTGCTTGCAGGCGTTGCTCCGCGAGCGGATCGGCGAACATCCGTCGGTCGGCGAGATCCGCGGTCGAGGCCTGTTGGTCGGCCTGGAGCTCGTGGCCGACCGCGCGACCCGCCGACCATTCGCACGCTCGGCGCGGATCGCGGAACAGATCGTGGCCCGCGCGCGCGACTTCGGGGTCCTCGTCTATTCCGGCACGGGCAACGCGGACGGCACGGACGGCGACACGATCCTGCTTGGACCGCCGTTCATCGTCACGGACGACGAGATCGGGCGGATCGTCGAGACGCTCAGCCGCTCGATCGAGGAGGTCACCGCCTCCGGGAGCCGCGACGCCTCCGGGAGCCGCGACCGCTCGCGCTGATCAGCGCGAGCGACGACGTCCCAAGCGGCCGCCGATGCCGCGGTTCCGGCCGAGCCCGCCGAACACGAGCAGCGACCCGATGACGACGAGGGTGACCGGCACGATCAGCCCGCCGACCTGCGGCGTCGCCATCTTCACCGCACCCAGGAGGGCGAGCATCCCACCGAACCAGGCCTGCCAACCTACGCCCCCGCCCGAGATCGCCCGGACGGCGGCGATGAACAGGAAGGCGACGCCGAGGGACAAGGTCCCCAGCCCATCGACGTCGACGCCGGCCTGGGTGAGGACCCCGGGCACGGCGAGGGCCGTGATGATCGCCCCGATATAGAGCGAACCCGTGCCCCGCCCGATGGCCCACTTGGCCAGGAACGCGAGTCCCACGGCCAGGACGATGAGGGAGCCCATGGATCGAGCCGCCGGGAAGAGCTGCTGGAGGACGAGCAGGCCGCCCAGGACCAGCAGGAAGATCCCGATCCAGGGCAGGCCCGGCCGGCGTGCCGACTCCGGTCCCCACTCCCAGGTGGTGGTTCGAACCTCCGGGCGGTCTGGCGGGCCCGGCGGGCGCCCGCCGCTGGCGGGTCCCAGCCGGGTGATCGGATCGGGTCGGTCGTCCATCAGGGCGAAAGCGTACGTCAGATCGCCCTCACGCCCAAGGCGGGTGCGGCGTAGCATCGGCCGGCATGGCCCACGTCCAGACCGTCCGCGGCGCGATCGATCCCGGCGACCTCGGGTTCACCCTGCCCCACGAGCACACCCAGATCGCCTTGTGGCACATCCCGGATCGCTGGGACTACTGGCAGTTGACCCGGGACGAGCCGGTCATCCTCGAGGAGCTCGCCGCCTACCGGGACTCGGGTGGCACGGCGCTCGTGGACCTGACCCTTCCCGGTGTCGGGCGGGACCCGGCCTGGCTCGCGCGCCTGTCCGAATCGAGCGGGCTCCACATCGTCATGGGTTGCGGCTGGTATCGGACCGCGTACTACCCGGCCGAGGCGGTCATCGATCGTCGCTCGGTCGACTCGCTCGCGGATGAGCTCGTGGCGGAGGCGACCGAAGGCGTGGGCGCGACCACGATCCGCCCTGGCATCATCGGCGAGATCGGGACGGACAAGCCGTGGTTGACGGCCCAGGAGGAGCGCGTCCACCGCGCTGCGGCCCGTGCCGCACGGCGGACCGGACTGGCCATCACGACCCACGCGGTGCTGTCCGCGGTGGGCCTGGACCAGCTGCGGATCTTCGAAGAGGAAGGCGCAGACCTGGGCCGGGTCGTCATCGGTCATGCCGATTCCCATCCCGTGCTCGAGCACCACCTCGCCATCGTGCAGCGCGGCGCCAGCGTCGAGTTCGATTTCCTCGGGATGTCGTTCAGTGCGGTGGAGCGTCATGGCGAGGGTCGCGTCATCGAGCTGCTGTGCGAGCTGCTGGCCCGCGGTCACGTGGAACAGCTCCTCCTGTCTCAGGACGTCTGCCACGACTCGCAGCTCACGCGATACGGAGGCAGTGGCTACACCTACCTCGCCCGGACCTTCCTGCCCCGACTTCGCGAAGCGGGCGTCAGCGACGAGGAGATCGAGACGATGACCGTCAGCAATCCGCGACGGTTGCTGACCATCGCCTGACGGCCCGACCGTCAGGGACGGCACCGCGGGCTCAGCCTTCGAGCGTTGCGTCCACGGTGATCCGGACGTTGCCCTTGAGGGCCTGGCTGATCGGGCAGGCATCGCGGGCGCCCTCCGCGGCGGCCACGAATGCGTCCGCGGACATGCCGGGCACGACCCCGCGCACGGTCAGCGCGCTCGACACGACTCGCCAGCCTGCCTCGACCTTGTCGAACGTGACCTCGGCCGAGACGTCCAGGCGTTCGGGCGGCGACCCGGCCCGTCCGAGATCGCCCGAGAAGGCCATCGCGAAGCACGCCGCATGCGCGGCGGCCACCAGTTCCTCGGGGCTGGTCTGACCCTCCGCCGACTCGGTCCGGGCGGCCCAGCTCACCGGAAGGGAGTCGAATGCCTCGCTGGAGCGGGCGCTGACGGTGCCCCGACCGTCCGCGAGCTTCCCGCTCCAGGTGGCCTGGGCCTTGCGAGTGGCGGACATGAGCGACTCCTTCTTCGGGTGGGTCCGGGTGGGTTCGGTCAATGGTCCCATGCCCCCCGCATCTGGGCGCGCGAGCGCTGTGCGGTTCGCATGGGAACAGGCCGGTCCGTCCTCCGGAAGGGTGGTCAGGGACGGTGACCTTTCGCCGACCGCCGCTGGGACGCCTGTCATCTTCCAACTTGGTCGCCGTGCCGTGACCATCCGGACATGACCTCCCTCATCCGCCGCCTCAGCCTCATCGGCCTGCTGGTCGCCAGCCTCGCGACGCTTCTGCCGGCCGCGACGATCCTCGCTGCGGATGTGGACACCTCCTCGACCGCGGTCCTGAACGCCGAGCGCGATGCACTCACCCTGGTCAACCGTCAGCGGGCCAACGTCGGGCTCGTGGCCGTGCGCTACGACTCGCGCCTCGCCTCGATCGCCCGCGCTCGCGCGGCCTACATGGCCAGGACCGGACTGTTCAGCCACGTCCAGGCGGACGGCACCAGTGTCTTCGACATGATCGCGGACTCCGGGATCAGCTGGTTCGGTGCGGGCGAGATCATCGCCTGGAACACGGCCCAGGAACTGGAACTTCGGCTACCTTTGCCGTCCAGGGCTGGATGAATTCCTCCGGACATCGGGCGATCGTGCTCTCGACCGGCTACAACTACGCGGCCTTCGGTGTCGCCATCTCGCCCACGACCGGGAAGCGGTACTGGGCGGGCGTCATCCTCAAGGGACCGGACCGGACGGCCGCCTGGTCCAAGGTCGGCACCGTCAGCAAGACGATCCTGGATCAGACCTACGCCAGGGTCACCGTGAGGTGGTCGGGTGGCGACACACGCCTCCAGGTCCTGACCGCGGGCCTGCGCTACTTCCAGGCGCAGAAGCGTCGCGACGGCGGAACGTGGCTGGACTACGGAACCACCACGAACACGTCGTTGACGCGCAAGTGGAGTCGCGGCCACCGCTACGACGTTCGGCTCCGAGCACGCGACAAGGTCGGCAACTGGGGCGCCTGACAGCTGATCTCCATCACTCCCTGACGGACCCGTCGCCAGCGGTCGTCACGCTGCCGCAACCCGTTGGGGCCTGCGACCGGTCGGCCCGCAAGGCCCTTCGAGGTACGGTCCTCCTCCACTAGACGAGGAGGCCCCAGATGCCGACCATCAAACTGCCGGACTTCAAGCTGGCGGACGTGAAGATCCCTGAGCTCCGCTTGCCGGAGATGAGCCGTGACGACATCGCCCGTGTGATGGGCGATGCCCGCAAGGACCTCGGCGAGATCCGCCGAGATCTCGACCAGATGCGCCGCGACATCGAGTTGCCCAAGGTGGACCTCTCCAAGATCGAGGTTCCGAAGGCAGTGACCGACGCCGCCGTGTCGGCCGGGATCGTCCAGAAGAAACCTTCGCGCTGGCCCTTCGCCGTCGGAGCGATCGTCACGGTCGCGGTGGTCGGTGTCGCTCTGCTCAAGTCCCCGGCCCTCACAGATCGCCTGCGTGACCTCGCTGGCCAGATCCGTGACAAGGTGGACGGCATGCGCGGGCAGGACCAGCCCATCGATCCGTATGCGTTCGACGCAGCCGTACCGCTCCCGACCGAGCCGTCCGCCTACTCCGATGGACTCTCGGGCAGCGACAGCCCGTTCGACGGCTCCTCCGA
>JACCVB010000167.1 GCA_013698385.1 Chloroflexota bacterium | reverse complement strand
CGAGCAGCCGACCGGAGTGTCCGAGACTCGGTTCCCCGGCGAAGTCGATCAGCTGGACGCCCAGTCCGTATGGCAACCGTGGTCGGAACCGAGCCGTGCTCGCGGCGTCGAGGATCATCGCCTGGAGGGATGCGGGCTCCAGCACGTGACCGCCGTACAACTGGCGGGTCCAGACAGCCAGGTCCTGTGAGTTCGACGCGATCCCGCCGGCGCCCGCGGCGGCCGTGACGACCGAGGTGAACGGCGCGATGCCGGACCCGTCGGACAGGTCGATCGGCCTGGCGGTGCGGCCGGGCGAGGCGAACCGGTACCCGTGTGCGAGGGGGTCGGCTGGCTCGTCGCTCGGTTGATAGGAGGTCTCGGCCAGACCGAGCGGGCCGAGGAACCGCTCATGCAGCTGGTCCGACAGGGGCGCTCCGCCGGCCCGCTCGGCCAGCATCCCGAGGACGAGGTAGTTGGTGTTGGAGTAGTGCCAGCCGCGGCCCGGCTTGAAGTACGGCTTGCCGACATAGGTCAGGGATTCGGCCGGGTCCCAGCGCCTGGCGGGCTGGCTCAGGAGGGTCTTGTCGATCCGACGATCGAAGAAGAAGTCGTTCAGCCCGCTCGTGTGGTCGAGCAACTGCCGGACGGTGATCGCGGGATCGATCGCCAGTTCCGGCAGGTAGCTTCGGACCGTGGCGTCCAGGGCCACCTTCCCGTCCTCTTCGAGGGCCATGATCAGCGCGGCCGTGAAGGTCTTGCTCACACTGGCCACGGCGAACTTCGTCGTTGGAGTCACCTGGCGCCCGGCTTTGACATCGGCCAGGCCGCTCGAGCCGACCCAACGCGTTCCGTCGGGAAAGATGATCGTGACCGAGATCCCGGGGATGGCGTAACGCTCGCGCAGGTCGTCGAGCCGTGCCTGCAGGGCGCGGCGACTCTCGGGGGTCGCGAACCGATCGCCCCCCCTGGACGGTCGCGCGGTGGCCATCGGCGCGGTCGGACTCGAGGCGAGGGGTGACGGAGCGGTCGATGGCGCGAGGCTGCCTGCGGGTGTCCTGCTCGGGTTGGGCTCGTGGCTCGCCTCGGGCGAGGGGCTTGCCGCCGGCGGCTGGCTGGCCTCGGGCGGCTGGCTGGCCTTCGGTGCCACTGCGCCCACCGCGCCGGGGACAGGCGCCGGCGCGCCCGCCTGCTGCAGCGACCGGGCCGGCCCGCTGACGACGAGACCGAACGCGAGGCCGAGTCCGGAAAGGGCGACCAGCCACCGGGAGAGACGGGCGCGGCGGGTCGTCATCCGGCGCTGCGGGAGGGAAGCCATGTCGCTCAACCATAGCCGGACGCCGTCGCGGGTACCATCCACGGGTGCCGACCCCGAGTGCCGCCGCCCTGTTTCGTGACGTCGGCCTACTCGCCGACGGTCCCCTGCCCCTCGGCCGTCCCGTGCCGGCTCGCGGTCCGGGCGTGTTCATCGTGGAACTCGCCTCGCCCCTGGCCCGGGTGCCGATCGAGTTGACCCGGGTGGGCAAGTGGCTGGAACACGTCCCGACCCTGCAGGTGGATGGCCAGCCACCGACATCGCGAACGCTGGCCGCTCGACTTGCCTCGTTCTGGCTGCCGGCACAGACCGTCCTGTACGTGGGAGCCACGGCCCACTCGATCGGCGGCCGGCTGTCCGCCATGGATCGAACGGCGCTCGGAGACCGTCGGCCATCGTCCGCCGGCCATTGGCTGCACGCGCTCCGGTTGCCGGGTACGACGCGGGTGTGGTGGGCCGCCACGGACGCGCCGGTCGAGTACGAGGATGCCCTTCTCGCGGCGTTCGCCGAGGGCGTCACACCAGCCGAGCGCGAGGCCCTGCCGGACGCCACGGTCATCCTTCCCTTCGCCAATCTCCGCCGACCGACCGGCGAGCGTCGGCCGACCGGTATCGAGGGTTCGCTCCTGGCCGAGGTGGTGGTACCGCCGCCGCCGCCGAAGCACGTAGTGGTGATCGCGGATGGTGACGCGGAGGGTGCCCGCGGCGAACCGCCGGAGCGACGTCGAGCGGGGCCCGCGGGCCCGTCAGGCAAAGCCGGAGGCGGCGGCCCACGCCCCAGGGTCGAGGCGCCCCCATCGGTCCGCGAAACGGGACCGGCAAAGGGCGGATCGGCCCGCGATCGCTCGGCGGCAACGATGACGGCCGAGGGCGTGACCCGGCTCCAGTCCGAACTGGACGGCCTGATCGGCACCCAGCGGCCGCAGGTGATCGCGCGGATCCGCGCGGCGAAGGAGCTGGGCGACCTCAAGGAGAACGCGGACTACACCTCGGCGCGCGAGGAGCAGTCGTTCCTGGAGGGTCGCATCCAGGCGATCGAGGCGCAGCTCCGGACGGCCGTCATCGCCGACGCCCCGCCGCCCGGCTCTCGTGCGGACCTTGGATCCGTGCTGACGGTCGAAGTCGATGGCGAGACCGACACCTACACCCTGGTCGGGTCCGCCGAGGCCGACGCGGCGGCCGGCCGACTATCGGTCGCTTCACCGGTCGGACGTGCGCTGCTCAAGAGCCAGGTCGGCGATGAAGTGTCCGTCATGACGCCGCGCGGACCCGTCACCTATCGGGTGACCAAGCTCGTCTGAGCGGCGCGCTCAGGCTGGTGCGGCCAGGTCGCGCCGCGGGAAGATCACGAGCGCGTAGGCCACCGCGGCCGCGATCACCGCGCCCAGGATCGCGAAGTCGCGCGCGGCCGGGAGTCCGGCCAGGTCCGCCTGGGCATCGAGGTAGTGGAACAGCGAGTAGGGCTGGAGGCCGGCGGCGTCCGGCCACAACGACCCCAGGACCTCCAGGAAATACGACCCGAGCACGAACGCGAGCGCGACGCCGACCGCCGGCGTCAGCCGATCGAAGCTGGCTGAGGCGGCCAGCGAGACCGCGCCGAAGGCGCCGAACAGCAGGACGCCGTTCAGCCAGAGCAGCGGCAGGTTCCCGGCGCCGAGCTCGGCCGTCCGGTCGGTCAGGGTCGCGCCCAGGAGCGCACCGATGGTCAGTGCGCCCGTCGTCGTCGCCACGAACAGGGCCGTCGCCACGGCCATCGTCCCGTAGATCACCCGGCGCGACACGGGCCGGGACAGGAGGACTTCCAGGGTCCCCCGCTGTCGCTCACCCGCGATCGCGGCCGCTGCGAACCCGACGGCGAAGACGAGGCTCAGGCTGACCGCGATCGGATGGATGAAGCCGACGGCCACGGAACCGCTCAGGCTGAAGATGTCGCCGCCGCCGAACTCGGCGAACTGCGACGGGATGGCGCCGCTCTCGAACAGCTGCCGGAACTGGGCACCGAAGGCGTCGTAGATGACTGGCAGGACCGTGCCCCAGCCGAGGAGCGCGACCGAGACGAACAGCAGCCGGCCTCGGTTGGCACGCCACAGGTGCATGAACAGTGCCCCGTTCATGCCGGCTCGTACAGTTCGAGGAAGGCGTCCTCGAGTCGAGCCGGTTCGATCGTAAGGTCGGTCACTTGGGCGCTGGCGATGGCGGCCAGGAACGGACCGACATCGCCTTCGAGTCGAGCGCTCAGGTGGCCGTCTGGCCAGGTATGCGAATCGCTCAGGCCGGGCACCGCGGTCAGGTCGGGCAGCGGCCCGTCGGTGCGCAGCTCGACGTCGCGCTTGCGCCGGGCGAGCAGCGAATGGACGTCCTCGAGCGCCACCAGCCGCCCGGCCCGCACGATGGCTACCCGGTCGCAGACCCGTTCCACCTCGGACAGGACGTGGGAAGAGAAGAAGATCGTCCGCCCAGCCGCCCGTCGCTCATCGAGGATCTCGTAGAAGGCGCGCTGCATGAGCGGATCGAGTCCCTCCGACGGCTCGTCCAGGATGGCCAGCTCCGGGTCGTGCTGGAGGGCCTGGATGATGCCCACCTTCTGACGCATCCCCCGCGAGTAGTCGCGCACCGGGCGGCGCAAGGTCGCCGCGGACAGCTCGAGGCGATCCAGGAGCGTGGCTCGGAGCACGGACGGCCGACCGGACAGCGCGGCCAGCTCGTCGAGGACGCGTTCGCCGGTCAGCCCGTCCCAGAAGGCGATGCCGCCGGGCAGGTACCCGATCTCGCGCCGGATCCCGACCGAGTCGTGTCCGATGTCGCGGCCCAGGACCGTGGCGCCGCCGGCGGTCGGATGTAGGAAACCGAGCAGGAGTCTGATCGTCGTGGACTTGCCCGCTCCGTTCGGCCCAAGGAACCCGAAGATCTCGCCTGCGTGGACGGCGATATCGAGATCGGCAAGGGCGGGCGGCGCCGCCGCACGCGAGGACCGCAGGGCCGGGCGTCGCGCGCCGTAGTCCTTGGTCAGGCCGCGGGTCTCGATCGCCTCCATCGCGACACAGGCTAGCGCCATCGGGCAGACTGCGGCCAGATGGAGGTGCTCGAATGCCCAAGACCGTCCCGACCCTTGCCGGGATCACCAAAGGACCCTATCCGTTCTCGCAGGTCGTGGAGGCCAACGGCTTCGTCTTCCTGGCCGGTCAGGTCGGCGACGTACCGGGTGGCTCCGGCGCCGTGCCCGGCGGGATCGAACCGGAGACGCGGGCGATGCTGGACAACGTCGGGCGCCTGCTTCGAGCGGTCGGGCTCGATTACCCCGACGTGGTGCGATGCACGGTCTACCTCGTCGACTTCAGCGAGTTCGACGCGATGAACGCGGTCTACCGGCAGTACTTTCCGAGCGAGCCGCCGACGCGGGCAACGGTCGGCGTGACCGCGCTGGCCCATGACTTCCGGATCGAGATCGAGGTCACGGCGGCCCGCTGACGCGAGCCGCCCCGACATCGGTCGCTGGCTAGCGGCTGACGACGAACTCGTCGATGGCCACCATGGGATGGCCCTTGGTGCCCACGACCTCGATGGTCAGGGTGTGCGAGCCGGCGGACTTCCAGCCGGTCGTGAACAGCGCACGGCGGGCCGAGAAGCCGCGACGCTGGAGAT
>JACCVB010000155.1 GCA_013698385.1 Chloroflexota bacterium | reverse complement strand
GTGGTTCGCGCCCTCTCGGGGGTAACGGCGCTGAGCCCACCTACCGCCGTCCGTTGGAACGCCTGTGGCTCCACGGACGCCTCGGCCGGCGGCCGGGTCGCCGGGCCGGTGGGCCGGTGGGTCCGTTGGGCCGGGGCCGGTGTGGCCGCGCCCGGTGGGCCTCGAGACCTGGTCAGCCGGATCTGGTCAGTCCGGTGGGGCCAACCGGGCACGAAGCAATTCCGTTCCGTCCTCGCCAGTGATCCGGCACGACCATCCGAGTGCATCCGGCCAGGTCAGCGCGACCAGCTCACTCCCCCTCTCTGCGGCCCGGGCGTACTCCAGCCGTGCCGTCCGGGGGATGGCCCGGGTCGCGTCGACTCCACCGGCACCGATCACGCTCTCCTCGAGCCAATCCGCGTAGACCGCGTTGTTCGCGTGGTCCATCGGATCGAGCTCATGCGGCCGGACCCGAAACCGTGTAGTCCGCGCGTCGGCCGGAGCGCCATCGAGCGGCACCCGACCCAAGGGAAAGTCCGCCTTCGGCGCCCCGAACACCGCGTCGAACTCGGGCGGGATGCGGGTCGGCGATCCACGACCGTCCAGGAGGACCCAGTCGACGTGTGTCCACGCCGCGAGGCGTCCCGACCCGTCAACGAAGTCCGTGCGTCGCCGAGCCCAGACGCGACGCCAGCCGACGACCCGCGTGGTCCCGACGATCTCGTCACCGACCCGCATCGACCCGAGCACGCCCACCTCGGCTGCACGGGCGAGCCAGACCAGGCCGCGCTCCGCATACCATGCCCGCGTGAATCCGCGCTCGGCCGAATGATGCCCCGCCAGGTCCTGCGCGTAGCGAAGCAGGGCACTGGTCCGGAGGAGGCCATCCGGGCCGGCCTCATCGAAGCGCACCCGGAACGGTGAGGAACAGCAGTCCGGTTCGCGACCACTCACGGTCGCGGGACGCCAGTGGCAAGCGCGTCCAGCGACTCCAGGCCGATGATCGCCGTCGATCCGTTCGGCGCGCTCTGGCGATCCAGTCGGACGCGGCATGACCGCTCGGCGTCGAACACGACCAACCCGATAGTCAGGTGCTCGTCCTCTTCGGCCGCGTGGGTTCGAGCGTCGTCGAGCTGATGCAGCACGTCGGCGTTGATGCCGCGCGCCCCCCATTTGCAGTCGTGGGCCTCCGCGGCGCCGTCCCGCTCTACGGTCACGTCGTACGGATGGATCTCCGCGCGGACACCGTCGAACAGGATCCGACGCTCCCGTCGAACGGACGCCGCCCCGACCCGACGCGCCAGCAGGTCGGCGGTCAGTGCCTCGACGATCGCACCCCGGAACTGGCTCCGGACCTGTTCGCCCCGCTCCGCCACGGCCAGTGATGCCGCGAGGATCGCCTCGGATCGCGCCCGATCATCCTCGCTGGCACCGCCCGCGCCACCCTCTCCGAAGAGCGTCGGGAACATCGTCCGCCAGCCTGCCGGGTCGGTCGCCTCGCCGTTCATGACCGCTCGCGCGAGCACGCGCTGAGCGTGGGACGCCTCCGCCAGCAAGGCCGCCGCGCGCGCCACGAGTGGGTCGGCCTGGATACCGGCGTAGACCACCGCGCGGCCATCACGGGCGGCATCCTGGAACCTCATGGCGCTTCCCCGAGCGCGATGAGCGCCACCTGCGGGAAGGTCGAGAGCCAGTCGATCGCACGGTGTGGGTCATGGATCGCCTCGATCTCGGCGATCAATCGATCAAGGGCCGCCGCCGACGCCGCCGACATCGCCTCGCCACCCCGACTCGCAACGACCGTCTCCAGCCGCTCCCGCCAGGCCGCGGCGAGGTCGTTGACGTAGCCCCATTCGTCCTCGATCTCCTCGCCGAGCGCGGTCAGGGCGTCATAGGCCGCCAAGGCATCGCCGATCGCTTGAGCGATGGAGGTGTCGTCGGTCACGGGCGAAGCCTACCCGCCGTGGCCGGATCCCGAGTCGGACTTCAGCGCTGCGGCGCGACCGGGCCTCTCGAGCGCCGACGCACCATCGGAGATCCCGGGCGACGGCTGCGGGTGCCTCGTTTCGGCAGCCGTTCCGCCGCCGTCGGCGTCGCCGCACGCCGCAGGAGCTGCTCGAGTTCGCGTCGCGCCCGATCGTCCCAGGCGCGGGAGTAGGCCCGGATCGCGGTCGTCCGCACCTGCGCCGCGGCGCCGCGCTCACCCGACGCCTCGAGTTCCGCGACCCGATCGAGGATGGCGCGGTAGAGCGCAGGGAGATCTTCGGCGAGCGAATTTGGCTCCATCATCGGAAACGATGCCGGATCGAGCCTCCGTCCGGAATAGCCCAGCGGTCCGGGGGACCTCCGGCGATGGGATAAGGCCATCAATCCCCGCGATGGCCACCACTTCGGATGCCAAAGGTGGAAACTCCGCCGGATGGCGGCCCCCATCGGACATCGACCGATCGGACGTCCGCGCCCGGCGGCCCCCGGCGCAGCTCGGCAAGCAAGCCTTCCAGGACCTCCCGCGTGCCCTCCGCCACGCATCGCAATGAGCCGTCGGGCTCGTTCGCCACCCAGCCGAGCAACCCCGCGGCGAACGCCCGGTGCGCCACGAAGTATCGAAACCCGACGCCCTGCACCCGACCTCGAACCACGGCGTCCAGGCGGGCGGGTCGATCCCCGCCGCCGCCCTGTTCGGTCATGCCGCCGCGACGCGGCGCGGCCAGGCAAGGGCGAGGTCATCGAGGACCAGCTCTGGCGACACGTTGCCGGCGAGCAACAGTCCGGCGCGACCCAGGCGCTCGATGAAGGCCGTCACGACGTGTGTCTCCAGCGCGGCCGCGAGGACCGTGCTCTCATCGAGCAGGTCCAGTCCACGGACGTCGGACGCCAGGCCCAGGCGACACAGCGTGATGTCGCGGGCGACATCGCTCCACAGGCCGACGAGCGCCTCGGCGGCGCGTCGACGTTCCGCCGCCGGCGTCCGGGACGTGCCCGCGCCGCCGCCTTCCGCCTGGGATCCCATCGAGCTGTCATCGCTCGGGCCTGGATCGGGCTCGACCGCTGGGTTCGCCCGGGATGGACCGGTCCGCTCCCCCACGGCGGTCAGCGCCGACACCGCCCCGGCAGCAACCCGGACGGACGTCAGGCGCTCGGCGGGTCGCGCGTCGGTCAGGTCCAGCAGGCTCCGGTGCAGTTCGTTCCGGGCTCGAAGTGCCTCTGGTTCGCCGGCCCAGCGGATGGCCAGGCCCGGGCGCCCGGCCGTGACGCGGGCGAGACGGGCCGCGAGCGGCGGATCGGCCGCCCCGTGCTCCGCCAGGATCATCTCGATCTCGCGGGTCGCGACCGGGCCCAGGCGGATCCGACGGCAGCGGGACCGGATCGTCGGCAGGATCGGTTCCTCGGCATCCGCGCACAGGACGATGACGACGCCGGCCGGCGGTTCCTCCAGGGTCTTGAGCAGGGCGCCTTGGGCATCCTCGTTCATCCGGTCGGCCGAGGCCACGATGGCCACCCGAGCGCCGCCCTCGACCGGCGCGAATGCGAGGTCAGCGACGAGGTCGCGGATCCCCCGCGTCCTGGCCCCGGGGCCGCCGATGACGATCTGCCGTCCGACCCCCTCGGGAGCGAGCTGATGGACGTCCGGATGCCGATCGGCAAAGACGAGGCGGCACGCCCGGCAATCGCCGCAGGGTCGGGCGGCCGGGTCGTCAGCCGTGCAGCACAGTCCTGCCGCGAGGTCCTGGGCAAGCGTGGTCTTTCCGACGCCTTCAGGTCCCGTGAGCAGGATGGCGTGCGTCGCCCCGTCCCTGATCATCCGGGCGACCGCCGCGAGTGCCGCTGGGTGCCCTTGCGTGCGCGCGCCGTCCATCGCCGAGCGGCGCTATTCGGTCGGCGCGACGCGCTTCCGCGGAGCGCGCCGCTTCGGAGCCGGCGCATCCGTCGGCGTCTCCGCCGACACGTTCCCGGGCTTCGATGCGTCGTCCGCACTGACGCCGGCCACCGGGGCCGACTTCCGCGCCGCCCGTCGCTTCGGTGCCGGCGCCTGGATCGCGGCCGCACCGGCCGCGGGGTCCGCCGGCGGACCGTCAGACGCGCTCGGCGACGGAGCCGTGCCAGCGGCGGCGGCCACCTTACGCGGGGCTCGCCGCTTGGGAGCGACGGCCTCGCCGGCTGATGCCGCGGCGGCTGCACCTTCCGGCGAATCCGATCCTTCGTCGTTCGGGGCCACGTTGGTGGAGACGGCGACCGTGCGCGGTGCTCGGCGGCGGGGAGCCGGCGCCTTGACCCCGTCCGAACCCGCTTCCGCGATAGGTTCGGAATCGCCCGGCGTCATCTCCGACGTCAGGTCCCTGCCCATGTCACGACCCGTGTCGCGACTCGGTTCTCGGCCGCCCGCGGGTCTCGGGGAGACCTGCGCTCGAAGCATCGCCTCGAGCTCGGCCGGGACCTCACTCCAGGGCTCGTTCGAAGAGGAAGCGTGGCGCGGCGCGGCCTCGCGCGGTCGATCGTCGCGTCGCGGTCGATCATCTCGACCTCGACCCATCCCGCCGCCCCCGGCCGATCGGTCGTCGCGCGGCGGCTCTGGCCGGACGCGCGCACTCACGTCGGGATAGCGGTTGATGCCGCCTCCGCCGCCGCCCCGGCCGAAGCGTTCACGCTCCATCGCCGACTGATACGCGGACCGCCCGCCACGGGCGCCACCTCGGACGCCACCTCCCCCCTGTCCGCGACCCGATGTCGCGCCACGCCGTTGTTCGGCGATCAGGTATTCCGGGATCTCCGGCTCGTCGAAGTCTTCGTCATCGTCGACGAGCGGCGGCCGAGCAGCCGCAGATGGCGCACTCGGCGTGCCCAGCTGCGAGTCCCAGACAGACCCGAAGGGCGTCGTCCGCGGGCCGCGCGGCAGTGCCGACGCCGGTTCCGCGACGGGCTCTCGATCGTCCGCCTGGTCCTCCTCCGGCTCCTCGTCCGGGTCATCTTCCATATCGGCCATCAGCGGCGGCACCATGGCTTCGACCACGGGCTGGCCGTCTTCACGGCCGCGGCCGCGACCACGCCCTCGACCGCCCCGACGGCGACGGCGACGCGCTCCATCCTCGCCGTCCTCCGCCTCGATGCTTCGGTCGGCCGCATCGTCCGATGGGGTGGGCTGCAGGACGTCGTCCGCCCCGTCCAGGGTGAAGACCTCGGCAGCGGCGAGATCAGCCTCGGTCAGGCCGCCGGTCGCCTTCGACAGACGTTCGCCCGGCATGGCCAGCAAGCCGGCATCGCGGGAACCGCTCGCGGTCCCGTTGGTCGTCGCCATCGGGGCCAGGCGCCCGCGCCCACGGCCTCGCGAAGCCAGGCTGACCGGCTCCGGCTCACCGCTTCGACCGCGACTCCTGCCTCGTCCGCGTCCACCACGACTGAAACCGGTGCCCTCGGTCATCTTGTCCGGGACCTCGGTCATGGACAGGTCGGCTTCGTCATCCGCGATGCGCCGACCGGAGCGCGAGCCCTTCTCGACCCGGGCCAGTTGGATGATGTCCGTGAACAGGTCGGCTGCCTCGATCAGGTCCGAGCTGGTGTT
>JACCVB010000147.1 GCA_013698385.1 Chloroflexota bacterium | reverse complement strand
GCGAGCCCTGGCCCTCGACGACGACCCAGTCGCCGCGCGCCTCGCCCTGCTCGACCAGCCACTCGACCGTGCCGTTGGCGAAGTCGCTGATGACCCGGTCCACGGCCACGCCCCAGCCCTCGATCATCATCCCGGTCTGGCCGGTCGGGACCATGACCGCGGACAGGCCCGCCCGACGCGCGGCGGCCACGAGCTCGAGGGCCACGGACATCTTGCCGATCGCACAGTCCGTGCCCACGGTCAGGATCACGCGTTTGCCAGGGGCGTGGCGCCGGCCGACGGAAGTTTCCATCCGATCCGGCGGCCGCCGGTAGTCGATCAGGCGGGTGCCGGCGGCTTCCGCGGCCGCTACGAACTCCTCGTCGTCACCCAGGAACTGATGCAGCCCGGAGTGGATATCCAGCCCGGCCGCGATCGCCTCGAGGATCGTCGCGCGCCACTCCCCGGGCAGCCGGCCGCCGGTCGGCGCGATCCCGATCAGCAGCGCGTCCGGGGGCTGCGGGCGTTCGAGCGCCTCCTGGAGCGTGGCGACGAACGGGATGTCGGAGCCCGGCAGGAACTCGAGCAGATTCCGCCCGGCCATCGTCGAGTCGAGGATCGCTCGGACGTCGTCGCGCCCGTAGCGGATGACGCCCATCGCCGTCTTCGCGTCATGGACCCCGAACTGTCCCTCGGTCAGGATGACGAGGCGGCGAGGGGGCGTGGACGGCATCCGCGAAGTCTACGAAAACCGGGCGTGGACGATCTCTCCCTACCTCCGCCAGCCCGTTCATCTCGATCTGACCGGGAGCCGACCCGAGGCACGGCGGCACCGCAAGCTCGGGCAGCCCTCGGACGTCCTGCCGCCCCTCGAACATAGCTCCCGCCTGCCTCGGCCTCCGAAGCGCGACCCCGAGGTTTGAGACCCGTCTACCGCTCGGCGGCGATCTCCAAGGTCCGTCGCGCCGTACGTTCGAGGTCGGCGGCAAAGCCGAAGCGGGCCTGGTAGGCCTGGCTGTTGAGGCCAATGTAGATCTCGTAGGCGCGCAGCCTCAGTTCGAAGCCCGGAACGTCCGGGCCAATCTCGGCGTAGTGGCGACGAGCCTCTTCCGCGAAGTCGATCCCGCCCCAGTTCGGGTACCACATAGCGCAGAACGACATCCAGGCGATGTCGTAGACGAAGTCGCCGTAGATCGACGAGCCCCAGTCGAGCACTCCGGTGAGTCGATCACCGGCGGCGAGGACGTTGTGGTTCACGAGGTCGCTGTGGACGAGGTGGCGGTTTTCGGGTAGATCCGGGGCCAGGCGATTGAGTTCCGTGAAGGCGGTCTCGAAGGGGCTAATCCCGACGGCCGATGACGCGAGCAGATCGCGCCAGCCGTGATCTCGCCGCCCGGGATCGTCGACAGCCACGCTGAGCAAGGCGTCCCGCCAGGTCGAGTGCGGACCCCTCCCTTGTGCGTTCCACACCCCGAAGCCCGCAGTGTCGCTGACGTCGACGAGCCGCATCGCGTCCAGGGCGGCGAAGAGCGACGGCAGGCGCGAGCGCATCGTCGCCTCGTCCGCGGTCTCGAAGTCCGTGCCGACGACCCGCTCCGTGATCGCGTAGAAGCCGGCGTCGGACGGGCCCATGTCCACGAAGCGCGGGATGGGCAGCGCGGCCGATGTGTGCCGGGCACCGCCAATCGGTCCTTGTGGAAGTCCTCGTCGAGAGCGCTGAAGCGGACCACGAACTCGGCGCCTCCATCTCGGAAGGCGAACGCCCGAGACCAAGCGCCGGCCGCCAGAAAGCCGACGTTCTCGGGTGTGTGGCCCAAGGCATCGACAAGGATGCCCTCGACTCCCTCGATCTCCTGGATGAGTTGTTCGCTGCTGGTCACTTGCGCACGGTAGGTCGATTCGGGCGGAGGTCGACAAGACCCGATCGACAGACGGCTGGGCGCATCAGAGTCCTGCGGCGAGTTTCTCGATCAGATCGGCCCCGCGACGGACCGAGCTCGACTTCACAACGAGACGCTGCCCGACCTTGTAGCTCGTGTCGTCCGACCGGTCGATGTACTGCTGGTCCACGATCCCGTCCTCGTGGACGAGGACGCCGCTGCTGGTACGCCCGCCCCAGCTCGGCGAGGTCGTCCAGGCCCAGGATGTCGTCGAACCCCCGACCCACCGCGGCCCGCCAGAGTCGGCTGCCGTCGGCCAGTCGCTGGAAGGCGTTGAAGCCCGGCATCTCCTTCGGCTCCGGCAGCGGCTCGTACATTGCCTCTGCCAGCCGCTGGAAAGCCGCGACGAGCTTCACGAGACTGTCCTCGACAATGCCTCGGCCGATGTCCGCCGCGGCGTCCTTGCCGAGCGACTCCGCGAGCTTGGGCAGGAAGTCGAGGCCAGCCCGAATGCCGTCGATCGCGGCCGTGAAGGTCGAGCGTGCGGAGTTGTGGCCGCAGGCCGGACAGAAGAACGCCGCGCCGATCGAGGCGTAGCGACAGCCGCACACCTCGCAGGTCGAGCGCTGCTCGAAGATCTCGGCCGCTTCCAGGGGAGCAACGTACTCCCGCCGGCCCGGCTTGTAGCTCAACGAGAAGGAGATCAGACCGCCCTTCGGCGTGCGCTGGTTGGCACGGCGAGTCCCGCGCTGGAAGGCCTGATCGAGCTGACCTTTGAGCTCCTCCAACCCGACCCGCTGGATGTGCTCGACCTGCTCCGTCGTGAACCACTGCCGGCTGTCCGCCTCGAACCGGCAGGTCGGGCAGTAAACCACCTCGTCGCTGACCAGGTTCGCCCAGTCCTCGCCGTGGATCTTGAACGCGGTCAGGCACTCCGGCGACGGGCATTCCTTGTCGATGTAGCCGTCCGCGTCCGTCGGGACTGGTCGGCGAACCTCGATCGGAGCCTGGGAGAGTCGGCGCAGCTCACGGCTCAGGTCGTCGAACACCAAGCGAGTGTAGAACTACCGCCTCGCCGAAGGTTGCGTGGCACACGATCGGTGCCGAGAATGCCTTAGCCGTCGTTAGGTGGCAGACGCCTGACCGTGGGATTTCGCCCACGCACGACCCCGGCTGATTGGTACCGCATACCGGATTCGAACCGGTGATCTCCGCCTTGAGAGGGCGGTGTCCTGGGCCTCTAGACGAATGCGGCCTCGCGGCGCGACCAAAGGTCCAGCGCCGGGCGACAGGATACCAGCGAAG
>JACCVB010000089.1 GCA_013698385.1 Chloroflexota bacterium | reverse complement strand
AGGTCCGTGTCGTACAGGCCGAGCTCCGCCCAGCGCGCCTGCCAGCGCGGCTCGATGGCCGTCGGGTCGTAGCGCTCGACGCGCGTCCGTTCGTCGGTCGGCGTCTCGGTCGGCGCCTCGTCCTGCGCCTCGGCATGCGTGTCGATCCTGGTCTGGGGCTCGGTCACGGTGGTGGGCCCTCGGGTTCGGTCGCCGGAGACGGTTCACCCCCCGCCGTCGGCGAGGGGTGAGGTCGGCGGTCTCCACGATATCTGGTGGAGCTACGGGGACTCGAACCCCGGACCCCCTGCATGCCATGCAGGTGCTCTTCCAGCTGAGCTATAGCCCCACGGAGCGCGGATTGTACCAGAGGCCCATTCGATGGCCGGTCATGGTCGGATGGCAGTCGAGTCGTGCACATGCGACCATCGACCCGTGGCATCGCTCGAGACTTCGGCTGTCGCGCGACTGCCCGGGGGAACTCTCGACTACACCCTCCGCCGCTCGGATCGGGCTCGTGGCGTTCGGGTCGTGATCCACCCGCAGCGGGGTGTCGTGGTGACCGTGCCGGCACGGCGATCCGCGGGAACGGCAGGTGAGCGACAGGCGGCCGCCTTCCTGGTCGAACGGGAGCCATGGGTCCGTCGGCACCTCGCGCGCCAGGAAGCGACTGCCGCTGAGATCCAGGCCCGGGGCGGTGCGCGGGACGGCGGAACCGTGCCGTACCTCGGACGGCTGCACGCCGTACGGGTCGTCCCGGCGGTGTCCGGCCTGCGCCGATCCCACGTCGTCCACCTGGATGCAGCCGAAGGCGATGGGGACGTCGATAACCTTGTGATCCATCGTGTCGGCGCGGACCGACGTGTCGATGCACGCATCCTCGAGGGCTGGCTGCGGGTCGCCGCCCGGACCGTGATCGACGGGGAGGTCGCACGGCACGCAGCCGCGCTGGGGGTGATGCCCATCGCCGTCGGGCTTCGCGACCCACGAAGCCGCTGGGGGAGTGCCTCACGAGCCGGCCGACTGTCCTTCTCGTGGCGGCTCATCCTCGCCCCTCCGGAGGTCCTGGAGACGGTCGTCATCCACGAACTGGCCCACCTCCGGATCTTCGGGCACGGGCCGGCGTTCTGGGCACTCGTCGCGTCACGACGCCCGGATCATCGAGTTTGGCGCCGCTGGCTGCACGACCATGCGGCCGAGCTCCACGGGGCGCTTGGCGACGAACGAGGCTAGTTGACCCGACCGGTCACCTCCTCTTGCAGGGCCGCGACGGTGGAACCCGTCCAGCGGAGTGGCTGGATGTCCAACTCGTCCGGATGATCTTCGGCGAACGCGTGCCAGAGGTCGACGACGAGCCCGAGCTCGATGTCGACCGGCAGGGAGACGAGGGCGTTGCGCACGGGCGTGAGCAGGATCCGCGGTTCCGGCCCCAGGATCTCGCGCAGGCGGTCCGGGGCGAGCACGAGGGCCGAGGCCCACCCCTGTGCCTGGATCACGATGGCGTCCAGGCCGTCACCGCGCATCGGTTCGACGAGGGGCGGCTCGCTGGTGATCCGCGCGCTCAGGTTGTCCACGGCGGTCGCGAGGACGGTCGTCAGGTCGATCCCCCAGCGCTCCAACTGTCCCGCCGTGATGTGCGTGAACGCCGGCCCGAGATCGATGCCGAAGCCCACGGCGATCCCGGGGGCGACGCTCACGTGGATCGGCGCGGCTTCTGCCGGGTACGGCTGGCGCACGCGCTTGAGCAGTGGCAGGACGCGCGTCGCGATGGTGTCCCACGAGTCCGTCGAGCCGACCCCTTCGAACGCGGCGAGGATCTGGTCAAGCAGTGCGGCATCCATCGGGCCGCCGATGGCGCGAGCCGTGTATCGGCCGCCGCCCCCTCCCGATCCGGAACGATGAGTGGAATGCCGCGGCTTGGATGGTTTGCGAGAGCCGTATCGGGAGGTCTTCAAGGTCTTCATGCCGGCATCGTGACGCTGCGCCCGTATCGGCCACGTATCCGACACTTCACCCGCACTTATCTGACGCCCGCGCCCACCGACTGGGCCTCCTGACGAATTGGGCGACAAGACGATCCTGGCGACGACCACCCTGGCCACGCGCGAGGAGCCGGTGGGGCCTTCGTGGTCTTCCGCCATCCTGATCCTGGAGGGGCTGGGCAGCCGAGCCGGAGGCTGAGCCCGAAGCGGTCACGCCCGGCGGCGCATCCGGAAGCGAGCGGCGACCAGCGCCCCGGCGAGCAGACCCGGCAGCATGATCGTGAGCCACGGGAACGTGTCGGAGGCATCGCTGGGTACACCCAAGGTGGAGGTGGCCGGGGGCGTCGGACGGGGACCCTTCGACGAGGTCACGGTCGTCGTGTCGGGCGTGGGGGCCGCGGTACGAGCCGAGCTCGCGGTACGCGGACAGGATGTTCAACTGGTTCCTCGCTGACTTCACAATGGGTGTCCCTCGGGGTTGCCGTTGACGGGGTTCGAACAACCGCCATCGTGCAGCCTCGGGGGCTTTCCAGGGGTTCAGGTCAATCGAGGGGTGGGTACTTCTTCGCGGCCATCAGTGGGAACTTTCACATGGCCACGGGCAGGTGGGAAGGTTCAGACGATTGCCCGTGGCCTCGCGGCGGTAGTTGCTCGTCTCAAATGACTCGGCTGGCGGATCACGCCGGCCCTGTTCGACCGCGAGCGGCTCATTACCGATACCAGGTGAGGCAACTTGACCAGGTGAGGCACCTTGCCGGGCGCGGTCAGTATTCGGGAAGGGCCCCATGATCTCCACCACGCAGAGCTTGTTTCCGTCGGGATCGCGGAGCGTGAGCATCGGTGGCCGCTCCCGCCTGGTCCGAAACGCAGGACTCGCCCGTTGTGCGGCCTAGCTAACGAGGAGGGTCCCTGCCCGAGGTAACCGAACCTCGTTCGAGGGTGTCGGGAGGGCTCCTGAATGGTTAACCAAGCGATCGGGTTTGGGCGCACTTGCGAAGTGGCCGTCCACCAAAGCGGGCAGTGGCCGCGCCTTGCGCTTCCACTGCCCGGAATGAAGCTGGACTGATAGTCGGTCGTTACCGTCGAGGGTTAGCTGGCGAACGGAACAGCCGATAGGCGGCGATTAGCGCGACCCCGAACAGCGCTAGATACACCAAGGGAAGCAGGCCCCCTTGGTCAGCAGACCGCGCGACTGGGTCGCCGACGCTCGTTTCGGGCGCGTTGGGAAGGCCAGGGAACAGCGCGCCCGGCGACCCGAATGAGGGCGCCGCGAAGGTCCTTATCGGGGCGACGGTAGGGGTCGCAGTCGGTGCCGCCGTGGCAGTCGGTGCCGCCGTGGCAGTCGGTGCCGCCGTGGCAGTCGGTGCCGCCGTGGCAGTCGGTGCCGCCGTGGCAGTCGGTGCCGCCGTGGCAGTCGGTGCCGCCGTGGCAGTCGGTGCCGTCG
>JACCVB010000088.1 GCA_013698385.1 Chloroflexota bacterium | reverse complement strand
CGAGCGCACCGATCCCGGTGTCCTCCGTCGAGTCCCGGAACCGCGCGAGGCGCGCCCTCGACTCCTCGATCGTCGGGATGTCCTCCCCACGTTCGCCGACCAGCTCGCGGTACCACACGGCGTCGCGCTCGTCTCGGGTCCGAAGCGTGAGCCGCTCGGTCTCGATGGCTCGCGCCATCGGTTTCCAGGTCACAGGAGCACGATAGCTGTTCCGGCCCGACGTCTAGCGCGGGAATGATCGACGGGGCCCACCCCTCGACCCTGGCCGCCGTCATGGCCCGGCCATCTTGACCACGTCCTCCCGCGCCTACCTCGGTCCGAGGCAGCTCGCGGGCGAGGTCACTCGCCGCGGGCGCTCCTCCACCGTGTTTGCAGGCGCATCGCAACGGCGCACCCTGACATTGGTCAGGGCGTTCGGCTTTGGGCGGGTGCGGTGCGTCGGGGTGGGGTCCGGTCAGGTTGACGCACCACCGGTGGCCGCGCCGATGTGTCGCGCACGTTGCGCGCGGCCGGCGCGTGTCTGTCGGTGCGGAGCGACGCGCCTAACCGGGCAGAGCCGGCGAGCCCTTCCGCAGCCTCCTGGACGAGGACGGTGTTGGTGGTTTCGGTCGCCGCCGCTTCCGCGGCGTGCTGGCGGCGCAGGTCATCGAGCCTGCGGATGACTTCGGGGCCGAGTCCCCGCTCCAGCGCGCGCTCCCTTGATCGCCAGCGGGCGAGGGTGGCGTCGTGTTCGTCAGGCTTGGGCATGTCGCTCGATGGTTCGTTGGTGCCCGAGGCAGGCCAGGGGCCCGATCGCTGGGCGCTATGGTGTGCAACCCGAACATGCCAGCGCCCATGATCTTCGCCCCGATCTCAGCGAAGTACTCCTCGGCGTACTGATCGTCGATGCCGGTCGTGCCCGCACCGCTCGTGTCGTGCAGCACGCGGGCCCGGAACGTGCGGGTCGCGATGTAGGCGGCCACGAGGCGCCCCCAGTCCTGCCCGAACGGGTCGTCGGGCGTCTGGTCCGTCGTCGTCGCGAAGCCGTCGAGCGAGATGTTCAGGTCGACACGCACTGCCACGGACCATCCCTCCTTGATGACTACTTCGTGGTGGTGGAGCCGGAGCTCCTTCGGGTTGGCCTCACGCCCATGCCTGCGCGACGGACTGGCGCTACCCGAAGAGGTTGTCATGGCGCCCCCGCGACGAGCCGACGCGCGAAAGCAACCTACCAGATGCCCATCGAAGGCCGCGATGAGTGGCTCCCGCGGCGAGGCGGCTGGCATGAGGGACGCGTACCTGCGCGGCGCATTCGCGCGGACTCGGACCGCTCGACAGGGCGACGTCCTGGCCGCCTCGTCGCCGCGGCGGATTCGTGCCAGACGCCGAGGAGCGCCTCGGCATCCGGCCTAGCACCGCGAAGCGGCATCTCGCCGATCGTCGAGCGCGCTCAGGCCTCACCACCGAGCAGCTGACCTAAAGCGGACGCGCGGACGAGTAATTCTCGTTCCGAGCCTCGAGCCTGGCCAGCAGGTCAGGACGGCGCCCCGAGCGCGCGCGAGATATGTGGGGCTGACGTCAACATGCCCAAGATGATGGCGCCCAGAAGGGCTCCACGAGCCGCGACCACCAGACCCGGTGGCGTAGTCGCTCGCCCCCGGACGCGGAGTCCCCACCAGGTGGCGGTGCACAGGCCCACCACGAGCAGCGCATAGCCTGCCCGGAGCGGCAACTGATACTCGTCCGAGGTGAGGAACACGAGCAGCACGAACGGGAGGACCAGCACCGCCCCCATCAGCGTGACGGTCGCATAGAACACAGCCGGTCCCTTCCGACCCGTGAAAGCGTGGGGGAGCCGTCGGTCCAGCCAACTGTCAAGTAGCGCTATGGACAGGCCGATCAAGCCCACGAGCGCGACGAGCAGCGACACCACCCTCGGGTCGTGATCCAGGATCACGAAGTCAGGGTTCCTGCCGATGATGAGCAGTGGCGTCCCGATGGTGATCGCGATACCTGCCGTCAGCAACGCCCGGACCCCAGTATGCCCGGGGATCGAGGGGCTGACGATGACCCAGAGCGCCCCGGCGAGGGCGCATGAGATCAGCCCGAAGAGAACCAGAAAGAGTGTCCCGCCGACCGTGATGTGGCCGATCCTGTTTCCGTTTTCCGTGAGCGCACCAACGGCATCCGGGTGGAGGATCGCCACCACTCGCATCACGACCCGGCCGCCGAGGCCACCGACGGCGATGCCGACGATCGCGCCCGAGATGCCGCCCCGGGCGATGTCGCGCAGCACCTCGCCGGTCGGTGAGAACCGGGTTTGCTTGCTCACCCTCGCCGCTGCCCGTGAGTCTGCGATGACCATCGCGTCCGCCATCACTTCACCTCAGATTTGAGCGGCTCGGCCGCCTGGTCGGTTGGCACCGCATACGCCAACGCGGATCCGGCAATGAGGCCACCCGCCTCCACTCCTGCGTGCTGATCGGAGTATGAGATCGCGGCGCATCCGGAGTTTGACAGGCGCGCCGCGGGTGAAATCTATCGCACCACGATACATCGTCAACCGTTAGGGAGTCTCAGACAATTGGCTCCGATGTGCTGTCGTGCGCCCGGTCCGAAGTCTGCATTCGTTCAGATCGCCGACGTTCCCGATCCCCATGTACGTGTGTGCCTACACCGCAAGGCCGCCGGATCGCCTTCGACCCTCGCTCGACGACCACTGGGGAAGCCCATGCAGCTGCCCCGAGTGCCGGCTCAACCTCTCGTCCGCTGGCGGGACACCCCTCTTGTTCGGGTTGACCGACGATGACCAAGGTCATCAGTTGCACGATCCAGTGCAGACAGGGAGAACAGGACAGCAAGATTCGGGTCCGTCGACATCCCAACATCGGGCGTGCCGGCTAGGTCCGCGACGGCCAGCCAAGGCCGGTTGAGCCGGCGTAGCCGAACGTCGACCCAGAAGTCGAGTGCCGAGTCCGTCAAGCGCAGGTGAGTGACGTGAGACATGACTGCCAGTCTCTCACCAATCCGCAACGCCATAAGTGGGCGGTGGATTTGCTAAAGCACGAGTCCGGCTTCGTCAGGACCATCGACCAGCTGCTTTGTGGGTTGGAGGCTGCTGGCGACCAGGTCAGCCGGCCGATGTGGACGGCGATACCTGTGACCTTCTGGTCGCTGACCTCGACCTCGCCCGTGTGCGCTCCGGCGCGCACCTCGAGGGCGAGCGAGCGGACAGCATCCCGGATGGCGAAGGCGCAGCGAACCGTTCGAGCGGGCCCGTCGAAGACCGCGAGGAGACCGTCCCCGGCGGTATCCACCTCGCGCCCGCGATGACGGGCCACCTCCGTGCGGGTCGTTTTGACCTTTGCCGAGTCGCCGGACCCGGCCGCGAGTTCACTGAGGTCGAAGGTGCGATACCCGTTACTTGTAGGCAATGCCAGCGCTTGCTGGGCCCGCGAGAGGAAGGACGTCGACCGACCGGAACCCCGCGTCGGTGCACCAACCGCGGAAGTCGGCACCTGTGTAATCGAAGGCATCGCCGAACTCGATCAGCATGACGGTGAGGACCTCGGCGTGGTGTCACGGATCCTCGGGCATTCGCAGATTGCCACCACGGCCGACGTCTACGCGCACTTGACTCCGGCCATGCTCGAGCGGTCAGCGGCTCGAATGGACGCCATCCTCCCGCAGCGCCCCGACATGGCGTCGGGCTGATTAGGGGTACGGACGGGGGTACGGGCTGAATCAAGAGGCCTCCGGATTGCCCGGAGGGCCACTTTCGTGCGTGGAATCTGGCCCGCCCGGAGGGATTCGAACCCCCGACCTACTGATCCGAAGTCAGTCGCTCTGATCCACTGAGCTACGGGCGGATGCGCAGCGGATGATACCGCGGCACTACCAGCGGCGAGCGTCCATTTGCGTCGTCGCCCGCTCGGTGGTACACATTGTTGGTGCCAGCACCTTTCCGGCAGCCGACCCGTCAGCGGCTCGCCGCACGGCCGGCCGATCCACTTGCTGCCTTGCCCCGCCCGCTGCGTGATCGCGAGCGGGGGTCCCGGGCGGGTGTGACACGGCGTCGACTCGCGTCGATCGGGATCGCCGCGACCATCGCGGCCGCGGTCATCGTCGGCATCGCGTCGCTTGGTCCTGGCGGCTCCATCACGCCGGTCGGCGAGGTCCAGGGAGCGGCCGCCACCGGTGCCCCGCCCAGCGTTGCATCGATCTCCGGTCAAGTGGCAGGACGGGCGAGACCAAGCCCGGCTCCCATCGCGCGCGGCCTCACACCCCTGCCGACTCCGAAAGCGACGCCCCACCCCACCCCAGCCCCGGTCCAGACCCTGACCGGGTACCAGTGGCCCCTGCCGAATGGCCGACTGACCCTGCCCTTCGGGCCGACCCCGTGGGGTTCGCGCATCGTGGACGGCGAGCGCTTCCACGACGGCCTGGATCTCGCGACGTTCTGCGGCGATCGGGTCGTGGCGGCCCATGCCGGCACGGTCCTCGCGGCCGGTCGCCGCTACGACGCCCAGATGGGCTGGGTCGGCGACCTCAAGCCGTACCTTGCCCGTCTTGATGAGAAGGGCCTGTACGGCACGCTGCCCATCGTCGTGGTCATCGATGACGGCAATGGCTACCGGAGCATCTACGCCCACTTCGGCAAGGTCGTCGTGAAGCCGGGCCAGGTCGTGCGGGCCGGCAAGCTGCTCGGGTACGAGGGTGCCACCGGCCGGGCCTCCGGCTGCCACCTCCACTACGGCCTGTTCAGCCCCCTGGAGACCGCGACGATCGCGATCGATCCCCAGGTCGTGAAGCGGATGAAGGTGCCCGGCCTGGAAATCGCCCGAGTGGACCCGCTCCTCGTCCTGCCCGCGCAACGCAAGTCGCCCGAAGCCGCCCGCCCGGGACCTAGTCCCGGACGGCGATCCGCCGGTATCGGCGTCCGATAAGCCACCAGGCGGGGATCGAGCCGAGCGCCGCGGCGAGCGACATCGACCGCCCGTCGCGCCCTTCCAGGGCGAGCAGCCGATCCGTGTCACTGGCCGCCGCGGGTCGCGCGTCGACGGTCGCGAGATCGATCGCGACCAG
>JACCVB010000066.1 GCA_013698385.1 Chloroflexota bacterium | reverse complement strand
GCGATGGCCAGGCCGAGACCCGGCAGTCCCAGCGGCCGGGCCAGCACGATCCCCAGGGTCGTGTTCACGACGACGGCGAGGACCGCCGCAAGGACCGGCGTGCGGGTGTCCTGGCGGGCGTAGAAGGCGCGGGCCAGGACGGCGATCAGCGAATGCGCGGTCAGTCCTGCGAGGAAGGTCAGGAACGTGGTCGTGGTCTGGTCCACCGCCCGGGCGTCGAACCGCCCGTAACCGAACAGCAGCTCCACGATGTCGTGGCGCAGGACGATGCTGATCCCGGTGATCGGCAGCATGACGAACAGGAGCAGGCGCACGGCCCGGGAGACAAGCGCCGCGAACTCCGCGACCCGGCCGAGCGCCGCTTCGCGCGACAGTGCGGGCAGCACGACGATGCCCAGCGGCACGCCGATCAGTCCGATCGGGATCTGGAGCAGCGTGAACGCGGTATTGAACGCGGTCAGGGCACCGGTGCCTTGCTCCGTCGCGAGCGAGGTCATGACCAGGAACGTGATCTGGGTCGCTCCAAGGCCGAGTGCGCGGGGACCCATCAACGCCAGCGCCGTTCGCGCCGATGCATCGCCGAGGTCGATCCGGGGCACATACCGGAAGCCGAGGGCCCGGATATTGGGAAGCTGGATCAGGAGATGCATGAGCGACCCGGTCACCACGGCGATGGCCAGGCCGATCACGCCGTAGGTCGGGCCGAGGAGCAACGCCCCACCGATGATCGCCAGGTTGTACACGATCGGGGCGACCGCCGATGCTGCGAACCTTCCGCGCGCGTTGAGCAGGCTGCTGGCCACGGAGCCGAGGGCCAGGAACATCGGGCTGAGCAACATGATCCTCGTCAGGTCCGTCGTGCGTGCCCAGCCCGCCTCGTCAAAGCCCGGCGTGATGATGGGGACGACGACCGGCGCCAGGGCAAAGGCGATCGCCGCCGCCACGAACAGGCCCACGAGCAACAGGTTGGTGACCGTGGACACGACCCGCCACGCCCGCGCCTCCTCGTTACTGCCGAGCAGCCCGGAGACGATGGGGACGAGCGCCGACGATAGTGCGCCCGCGGCGACCAGCTGGAAGATGAGGTCGGGGATGCGGAACGCGGCGAAGAACTCATCGAGTTCCGGCCCGACGTTGAACGTATTGACGATGACCAGGATCCGCACGAACCCCAGCAGTCGAGCGACGAGGAAGGCGGCCGAGACGATCAGGCCGGCCCGAGCGAGGCCGCGTGAACCGCTCACGTCGCTCGGCGCGTGGCCCGCGGGTGGGCCTGCTGGTACGCGTCTCGCAGCCGACCGGGTGAGACGTGGGTGTAGATCTGGGTCGTGGCCAGGTTCTCGTGGCCGAGCAACTCCTGGACGACGCGCAGATCCGCCCCACCGTCGAGCAGGTGGGTCGCGAAGGAGTGGCGCAGGGTATGCGGCGAGATGCCCTCGGGCAGACCAGCCAGCCGGTACAGCCGGTCCAGGCGATAGCGCAGGCCGCGCACCCCGAGCGGTCCGCCGCGGTGATTGAGGAAGACCTGGGCGGGTCCCGCGTCAAGCCCCCTCGGCGTCGCCGTCGCGCGCTCGACGAGGATCGGGCGCCCACCCTCGAGATAGGCCAGCTGCGCCGCGATCGCGGGCCTGCCGAGCAGACCGATCCGCTCCTTGCGACCCTTGCCCAGGACCCGCACTTCGCCGCGACGGAGGTCGAGGTCGCCGAGTCGCGCGCCGGCCAGCTCGCTCACGCGCAGGCCGGCGGCGTAGGCCGTCTCGATCAGCGCCCGGTCACGCAGAGCCAGAGCGGTCGTGAGCGGCCCCCGGTCCGGTGCGGCGAGGTCGGCCGCCTCGAGTTCCGCTTCGACGGCGGCGAGCAGACGCGCGACCTGATCGACCTCCAGGACGCGCGGCAGGCGTCGAGGCAGGCGCGGTGTCGCGATGGATCCCCACGGATCACCCGGCGCGAAGCCCTCACGCACCGCCCAGCGGTAGAACGCGCGGATCGCCGCCAGTCGCTGCGCGACGGTCGTGCGGGATGTCTCCGAGCCGAGCGTACCGAGATAGCCACGGAGTTCCTGGCGCGTCGGTCGGCGCCAGTCGATCCCGTTCGCGGCCAGCGCGAGCAGGTAGGCTCCCACGCCGGTGCGGTAGGCCCGGATCGTGTGCGGCGAGGCATCGCGGGCCCCGAGCGAGCGGAGGAACCCCTCGAACGCCGGATCGGTCGCAGGGTGGCCCGCGACCGCGTTCACGCCTCGGCGGCCGGCTTGGCTGCCGCTGGGCGTCGGGCGGGTGCCCGGCTCCCGGCTCGCGATGTCGTCCGGGTCTTGGCCCGGCCGGACGCACCGCCGGTCGGCTTGCCGCCCCGGCCACGTGCCGGTCTGGCCAGCGCTTCCGGGTTGGGCGGGCCGCCCGGATATCGTTCACCTGGCGCGACGTCGTCCGGCCCGGTGTCGCTGGCAGATCCGCACACGAGGCAGATCGCTATCTCACCCTTTCGAGCGAGCGGACCATCGTCGGGATCGTGCAGGCCCCCCAGCGGCTCGTCGTTGGTCGTGAAGTCACACTTGGGATAGTTCGAACAGCCCCAGAAGAGGTTGCCCGTCCGTCGCGCTCGACGCGGCACGAGGTGGCCATCGCGGTTCCTGGGGCAGACGACCTCGAACGGCAGCGGGTCCGGCGGCGGCGGTCCGTCCTTCTTGATGAACTTGCAGTCCGGGTAGCGGGAGCACCCGACGAACGGCCCGAACCGGCCGCTCTTGCCGACGAGCGTGCCGAGCCCGCACTCCGGGCAGACCTCGCCGGTCCCTTCCTGGGGCGGCGGCTCATCGCCTGGGAGCGGACGCGATTCCTTGTGCTCCGGATACATCGAGCAGGCGAGGAACCGACCGTTCCGTCCCAGGCGGATGACCATCGGGTGCCCTTCGGAGCAGACCTCGTCGGACGCCTCGGTGGTGATGCTGTCCTTGTCGATCTCCTTGTCCTTCTGGGCCACGCGATCGCGCAACGGCCCATAGAACGCCCGCAGGAGGGGGACCCAGCCGCGCTCACCGCGGGCGATCTCGTCCAGCTCCTCCTCCATCCGGGCCGTGAACGCCACGTCCACGTAGTCGCCGAAATGCTTGACGAGCAGGTCGGTCACGACCTCCGCCACCGGCTCCGGATGAAGTCTCCGCTCCTCGATCCGGACGTAGCCACGATCGGTGATCGTGGAGATCGTCGCGGCGTACGTGGACGGCCGGCCGATCCCGTGTTCCTCAAGCGCCTTGATCAGCGTCGCCTCCGTGAATCGCGGCGGCGGCTCGGTGAAATGCTGCGTCGGGGTCACGTCGAGAACGGAGGTCGTCTCGCCTTCGACCAGCGCCGGGAGCCGGCCGGTCCCCTCGTCGTCCTCGTCCGCGCCATCGTCACGGCCCTCCGTGTAGACCCGGGCGAACCCTTCGAACAAGGTCCGCGTCGATCCGGCCCGCAACTCGTAGCGGCCATCCGCGAGCTCGGCGGTCGTGATCTCGAGTTCCTTGGGAGCCATCTGCGAGGCCAGCGCGCGCTGCCAGATCAGCCGATAGAGCCGCAGTTCATCGGCCTTGAGGGTTCCTGCCAACGAATCGGGGTCGCGCCAGAAGGAGGTCGGTCGGATCGATTCGTGGGCCTCCTGGGCGCCCTTCGACTTGGTCTTGTAGACCCGGCCCTTGGGCATCGTGAACGGCTCGCCGTAGCGCTCGGCGATGACCTCCCGTGCCTCACCCATCGCCACGCCGGCGATCGCGGTCGAGTCGGTCCGCATGTACGTGATCAGCCCGATGTGGCCGTCCGGCGTGTCGACACCTTCGTACAGGCGCTGGGCCACCGACATCGTGCGCTTGGGGCTGAACGACAGCTTGCGGCTCGCCTCCTGCTGGAGCGTCGAGGTCGTGAACGGGGCCGCCGGCGAGCGCTTCTGCGTCTTCACCCCGAGCTTCGTCACGATCGGCCGAAGGGCCCGGATCGCCTCGACGTGGGCATCCGAGGTGCTCTCGTCCGGGACCTCCGGCGCCACGCCATCGATCCGGACCAGGTCCGCGTCGAAGGCTTCGCCGGCGGCTGTCGCAAGGGCCGCCCGGATGGTCCAGTACTCCCGGGTCGTGAACGCAGTGATCTCGCGCTCGCGCTCAACGACGAGGCGGACGGCCACGGACTGGACCCGGCCGGCCGAGAGGCCACGCTGGACCTTCTTGCCGAGGAGCGGGCTCAGGGTGTAGCCGACCAGGCGGTCCACGATCCGGCGCGTCTGCTGGGCGTCGACGAGGTTTCGATCGATCTCCCGGGGGTGCGCGAAGGCTTCCCGGATCGCCGGTTCGGTGATCTCGCTGAAGGTCACCCGGCGGGTCTTCGCCTCGGGCACATGCGCCGCCTCGGCGACGTGCCAGGCGATCGCTTCGCCTTCGCGGTCGAGGTCGGTCGCGAGGTAGACCATGTCCGAACCTTTGGCCGCCTTCTCGATCTCGTTGACCTGCTTGCGCCGGTCCTCGCTGATGACGTACTCCGGGGCGAATTCATGGTCGACGTCCACGCCGAACTTGCCCTTGCCGGGGTTCTCCGGGAGGTCGCGGACGTGGCCATAGGAAGCCAGGACGCGGTAATCGACGCCGAGGTAGCGCTCGATGGTGCGGGCCTTGGCCGGCGATTCCACGATGACGAGATTCTTGGGCACGGCCGGGAGTGTAGCACCGGGTCCTTCGCTGACCCGTATCTCGTGCACGACCGGATCCCGGGGTCAGACCTCGCGGATGCGCCGCAGGAAGTCCTCGTCGATCTCGAGGTCGAGCTCAGGCTCCGGGTCGACGGGCGATCCGGGGACGGCACCGACGGCGGTCGGGAGGGGCAGCGGCAGGTCCGACCCGACCAGCGACGACGGTGGGATCTCCACGAATCGGACATGCAGGTACGGAAAGAAGAAGACCGCGGTGGAGTCGTCGACGAAGATCGGACGCTTACCGTTCATCGTACGCAGGTTCGTGCAGCGCAGCCCGACATCGGCGGCGGTGGGTACCTCGAACAGGTCGGCCCGCATGGGCTGCTCATTGTTGAGGTGCAGGACGGCGTCGCGGATCACCTGGCCATCGTGGCGGGTGCCCGCCGTCGCTGGACCTGACCCGATGGTCCGGTTCAGGGGTGGTAGAAGTCGACGACGAGGCGAACCCGACCGTGTGACACTCAGACGCCAATCCCGACCCGGTCGTACTTGCGGTTCATCAGGTTGACATAGTGCCCACCGAGCGGGCTCCACGAGCGCTCGCTTTGGAAGAATCGGTGGCTGGCCAGGACCGCGTCGCGCGAGTCACCCGACCGGCAGCCGAGGTTCTCGGCCCAGGTGTAGTTGGTATATCCGGCGCGACGGAGCCGGTCGCCCGGGTTGCCGCCGATGAAGTGGCTGCATTCGCCTCGCGTGGCGAGGAGCTTGGCATAGGGCCGCGAGACCTTCGTACTGATCCCGCTGCTCAGCTTGAGTGGAGCGACGTCACGGCCGCCTGGGCTGCTGCAGCCGCCGGTCGCGGAGATCAGGCCGCCGGTCCGCGTGCAGTTCATCAGCCCAAGGTAGTAGCGCTCGACAGAACTCCACGAGGCCGTTCCGGTGGTGCTTCCCCCGGTCGAGCCCGGGGATGGCGCGACCGGCGTGGGACTGGCCGCCTTGGGTTTGGCAGTCGGGGCCGGTCGCGGCGCCGCTGGCCGAGCAGCGGCTGGTCGCGGCGCGGCGGCGGTCCTGAAGGACGCCCTGGCAACGGCCGCCAGGGGCGCGCCCGCTGCGCTGCGCGCCTCAGTCCCGACCTGCGCCACGATCTTCCCTGAGGCGCGCAGCCGAGACGTCGGGGTGAACACGAGGACCGTGTCCCCCTCGGCAAATCGGACGGCGCCGTTGATGACCGCGCCGTCCACGGCGACGCTGAACGCCAGCTTCGTGCTGGCCCGATCCATCCGCTCCGTGAACCGAACCGAGACGGCGGCGTCACGGGTCACCCCCTTCGTGCCGCCGACGGGACGGAAGCGGACGACCGTGGGCGCCCGGATCGTTCGCACCGTGAGCGTGACCGGGGCGAGGCGCAGACCGTCATCGTCGAGAACGCCATCGAGCACGAAGCGATAGGTCGTGTCGGCGCGCAGGGGTCGCGACGGGGTGAAGACGAAGGCCGGACCGCTCGCGAGCCCGGGCACGGCCGTGACGGTGCCCTCGACGGCAGGCGTCGAGCGTAGCGCGCGCCGCAGGCTGGCCGGGTCAACGGGCCGATCGAACCGGACCATCACCGCGGTATCAAGGGCCACCTGCGAACCGATGGCGCGGGTCGTCCCGAGGGTCGCCATCGCCAGTCCGCGCGTCAGGAACGACGCACGGACGAGCGTCGTGAGCGGGCGACCGCTCCGTGCCAGCGCACCCGACCCAACGGTGATCGTGTGATAGCGCGCCGCGGCCCAGCGGGTCCCTGGCCCGATCGTCAGCCGGGTCCCAGTCGCGTCCCACGTCAGGTCGATCGCGGTCGGCGGGTCGACGCCGATGGCCGCGGCCACAGATGCCGGGTCCATCGGGGTGCTGAACACGATCGTCGCGGCCGCATCCAGATCGACACCCGTCTCGACGACCGTCCGAAAGGCCGCCTGGGTGACCGGCACGATCGGCGAGGGCAGGCTCGCGGTGGTGGGACTCGGGCGGGCCAGGCCGATCGCCGTCAGCGCGACGACGGCACCCAGACCGAGCGCCGTCCCGATCCGCAGCACCCGCCATTGACGGAGCACCGCCTCGGGATAGATCTCGAGCAGGACGGGCAACGCCAGCAGCGCGACTACGAGCTTCCGCAATACGACGTCCCTGGGTCACGTCCGGGATGGCGCTGGGGCCACCATCGCTGCGCACTGGGGTGCGCTCGGGCACAGGCTAGCATCCGGCCGCGTGCCCCGGCAACACCGCCAGCGCGGTCAAGCGAGATCTGCGCGGTCAGCGCGGGCGGACCGATCGCGCCTCCCCCAGGAGCGCGCCGGCCGGGCGGTAGCGCCCGTGCAACCCGGCGGCGAGTCCGCGGCGCTCAAGCAGCGTCAGGCTGGCCAGGACCGTGGCGACGGGCAGGTCCAGGACGGCGGTCAGCTCGTCCACGGTCGCGTGGCCGCCGACCAACGCCTCGGCGAGGCGGATCGCGGTCGGGCCAAGATCCGTCACGGCGGCGGACGCCACCGGGACCAGGCCGCCCAAGGGATCTGTCGCCGCAAGCCCGAGGTCGGCGATGAGCTGCGGGACGCCCGCCACCATCCGTGCGGCCCCGGCGAACTCTCGGAGGAAGGCCAGGCACCCAGCGGACGCGGTCGCGTCGATCGCGCCTGGGACGAGGAAGCACTCCCTGCCCTGGTCAAGCGCCCAGGAGGCGGTGATCAGTGCTCCGCTCTTGGCCGGCGCCTCGACGACGACCGTGGCCTCGGCAAGCCCGCTGATGATCCGGTTGCGCCGCGGGAAGGTCCCGAAGGTCGGTTCGACGTCCGGGGCGTATTCCGAGACGATCGCGCCCCCCGAGCGAACGATGGCTTCTGCAAGCCGGGCATGGGCCGTCGGGGAGAGGCGCGCGTGCCCGCCACCGATCACCGCGACCGTCGTTCCGCCGGCCCGGATGGTCGCTTCATGGGCGGCCCCGTCGATCCCGAAGGCGAGGCCGGAGACGACGGTCGCGCCGGCCGCCGTGAGCGACGTCGCGATCCGCCCGGCCAGGGTGCGGCCGGCGGTCGTGGGCCGGCGTGTCCCGACGACGGCAACGGCTCGCGGCCTGGACAGGGCTGCCGGGTCGCCCAACACGAACAGGACGTGCGGGGGCATCTCGATCGCGGCGAGCCTGCCGGGATAGCTCGGCTCGTCGAAGGTCAGGACCTGCAGGCCGAGCTCGCGGACACGGGCCAGGACCCGTGCTCCGGTCTCGGAGGCAGCCGCGATGGCGAGGGCGACCGCGAGGGGCACCGGCATCCGCTCCCGTGACGCCCCGTGCTCCAGGACAGGCGTCGCCATCAGGCGCTGCACGCCGCCGGCCGCGGCACCCTCGGCCAGGATCGCCCGACCGCTCCCGTACCGCGCCAGCAAGGCAGCGAACGCGATCGGGCCAAGACCGTCCGCGGTGGCGAGCACCGTCCAGGCGTCCCGCTCGGCGGCGGCATCCATGCGCATCCCCGCGTCGGCCACGACCTGGGCAGGTGGCAGCGCACCGTCCGAACCCAGCGGCCCGCGCATCCCGATGCCCAGCATCTAGGATGCGAGGGCGCCCGCGGCGCGTTCCATCGGCGAGCGGAACCACCCGGCCTCATCGAGGTCCTCGCCCCAAACCTCCACGCGGCCCGCCAGGTCTGCGATGGTCCGGGCCACGCGCAGGATCCGTTCCGTCCCCCGGCCGGACGCGCCCTCCGTCTCGGCCAGGGACACGAGCCGACGACGAGCGGCTCCATCCAGCCGGCAGGCAGCTCGCAGGTCGCGCCCCCGAAGCCGCCCATTGAGCTCGCCGCCTCGCGCGCATGCTATCGCCCGAGCTGCGCCGATCCGGGCGCCGACGGCGGCGCTGCTTTCGGGTTCCATCCCCGATACGAGGGCACCGGGCGCGACCCTGGGCATCGCGACCCAGAGGTCGATCCGATCCCGGAGGGGGCCGGACACGCGCCGCGCATAGCGCTCGACGACCCTCGCGCTGCAGGTGCACCGGCCTTCCGGCACGGAACCGCTGAAGCCGCACGGGCACGGGTTCATCGCGGCGACCAACTGGAATCGCGCCGGGAACGACATGACCCGGCCGGCCCGGGCGATGACCACGCGACCGGACTCCAGCGGCTGTCGGAGCGCCTCGAGAACGTCCCGATCGAATTCCGCCAGTTCGTCCAGGAACAGCACGCCCTGATCTGCCCGGGTGATCTCGCCGGGCGTGAGCTGGGGTCCCCCACCGACCATCGCCGCGGCGGACATCGTGTGGTGCGG
>JACCVB010000063.1 GCA_013698385.1 Chloroflexota bacterium | reverse complement strand
GTATGTCATCGCCACGACGATACGTCGGCCTGAGCGTAAGCCGCGTCACAGCGGCTTCATGTGGCGTCCGTACGCTGGATCCCATGCTGCGCTTGCGGACCATCGCTCTCCTCGTGACGATCGCGCTTGTGGCGGCGGCATGTGCGTCCCGGGCCGGGTCTGCGTCCCCCGGCGCGGGGACCTCTCCCGACTCGAGCGAGTCACCGCCGGCCGTCGGCGGCGACACCACCGAGGCCCCGGACCTCAACGACCTTCGCGTCCCGACCGAGGGCTGGTCCACGGACTTCAGTATCGCCACCGTCGACCTCGGGGAGTTCCAGGGTGGCGGCCCGCCGAAGGACGGCATCCCGTCCATCGACGAGCCCCGATTCGAGTCGATCGCCAACGCCCAGGCTTGGCTCACCCCGACCTCACCCGTGATCTCGCTCGAGGTCGGTGGGTCGGCCCGAGCCTATCCGATGGCCATCCTGATCTGGCACGAGATTGTGAACGACACGTTGGCCGGGGTCCCGGTCGTGGTGACGTTCTGTCCCCTCTGCAATACGGCGCTCGTCTTCGAGCGCACCTTGGACGGGACCGTCCACGACTTCGGCACGACGGGCAACCTGCGCTTCAGCGACCTTGTGATGTACGATCGCCAGACCGAATCGTGGTGGCAGCAGGCGACCGGGGGAGCCATCGCCGGGACGTTGACCGGCAAGAAGCTGACGTTCCTTGCGGCGCAGATCGTGTCCCTTTCGGACTTCGCGGCTGCGTATCCCGACGGTGACGTCCTCAGCCGCGATACGGGCAGCGAACGCGCCTACGGCCGCAACCCGTATCCCGGCTACGACAACGCGAACGAGCGGCCGTTCCTGTTCGCAGGTGAGATCGACGGTCGGTTGGCGCCCAAGGAGCGGGTCGTAACGATCGACCGCGGCGGCAGCATCATCGCAATCCCGTTGGCCGCGCTGGAGGCCGCGGGCGTGATCGAGATCGCGACGGCGCCGGAGCCCGTCGTCGCCTTCTGGGCGCCGGGCACCGCGTCCGCCCTGGATGCGGCGGCGATCGATGCCGGCCGCGACGCCGGCGCGACCGGCGTGTTCGTCCCGATCGCGGACGGCCAGCGACTCACGTTCTCCCGCACCGGAGGGCGGGACGGTGCGATCACCGACACGGAGAGCGGTTCGACTTGGGCCGTCACGGGTCAGGCGACCTCGGGCCCGCTGGCGGGTTCCCGGCTGGACCCGGTCGTCCACGGCGACCACTTCTGGTTCGCCTGGGCCGCCTCCCAGCCGGAGACCGAGATCTGGAACCCTTGATGAGTGGCGTGCACGTCGGGCCCGTGACCATCGACATCGCTGCTCCCCCTCAACTCGTCTACCAGATGCTCGCGGCGATCGGCCAAGGCGGGCAGCCGAACGGCGAGCGTGCCGAGATCCTCGAAGATCATGGCGGTGAACTCATCTGCGACTTCTGGACGAGCATCGCCCTGCCCGGAGGCCGGGGCCGGCTCGTGCGCACGCGCGAGCGTGTGACACTCCTCCCTCCTGATCGGATCGAGTACGAGCACCTGGACGGTCCCGTCCGGGGCTTACGTGAGGAGATCCGGGTGGATATCGGTGTCCACCTCGGGACTCGTCTGACGTATGCCGGGGTTTACCACCCGACCGGGACGTGGGACCGCCTCCGAGCCATGGTGGTCGCCCGACCGGCCATTCACCGAGTCATGCGTTCGCATTTCGCGGACGTTCGCGATCGGGCCGAGGCTCGGGCTAGCCGGAGCCGGGTCTTCGCGACTGAACGGAATCAACCATGACGCGGGCCGAGCCGTCGCTTCTGTCCTTCAAGGTGAGTGCGCCCCTCTCTGGTCAACTGGCCGACCTCGCCGGGGGGCGCGCCTTGGTCATCGGATACTTCGCTTCGCGTCGTTGCGCAGTGGTGACAGGGGGTTTCAGCGTTTCCTGGAGTTCCTCACGACCGTCAGCAGGTTTCATCGCGCTGCCCGCCGTCGAAGACGTCCCCTTGTACGTTGATCGACGCCTGCTCGACATCCTACGTCGAGCCGAGCCGGAACTTCGGCCTGGCGGATTCTTCCGCCGGGGCACCCCATCGATCCGGCTGGCGCGGCCCGAACTGTGGCTGCAGTTCCTCGAGGGACCAGTCGTGATGGGTCCTCGACTGCCGAGTTGACAACGGTAGGCGGCGACGCGATCGCCCCCACCCTGCCTCGCCGGCGATCCTGGGGTCGGCGGTGAATGAGTTGATGTGGTCTCCATCGACCGACCCCGCACGCAGGAGGATCTGGACGAGGAGGCACAGACACAGCTCTGGTTCGAGTGATCCGTTCTTGCCCGCAGCTTCGGCTGGACCTGGTTCCCCGACACCCAGAACATCGCCGTCCAGTTCGTCGCTCATACGGTCATGTACGGCACCGTCCTGGGTCTGGTGATCGACCGCCTCGCCCTCCGCGGTACGCGGTAGCGCCTGCCGCCGGCACGAAGCCTCAGCCGAGCGGACCTGCACGACGAAGGAGGTCCTCCCTTTGCCCACAGGGGCCAGAATGGGAGGCGTGGCCCAGCAGGCGATCGAGCTCATTCTCGCTCGGCAGCTCGCGAGTGGACTGGCTGTACCGGTTCTCCTCCGTCGACGCGAGCGGTGACACGCCATGAGGTTGACC
>JACCVB010000078.1 GCA_013698385.1 Chloroflexota bacterium | reverse complement strand
TGCACGGCCGGATCTCGAACCTGCCGGCCTCGGATGTGCATAGCGAGACGATCGAGGACGAGCGCGGACTGGCCGTCCGGGTCGGCGGCACCGTCCGGGAGACGACGGTCTACGGGGTGGACCTCGTACTCCACCGTCAGCTCACCTTCCGGGTCGGCGAACCGGTCATCGAGGTGGCCGACCTGGTCGAGAACCGGGGCTACCTGGCCAGTCCGGTGTTCATCCTGTATCACGTCAACCTGGGTCACCCGGTCGTCGACGCGGGCAGCCAGCTGCTGAGCCCGGCCAGCTCGGTCGAGGGCTGGGACGCGGCATCGCGTGCTGCCGAACCGGAGCACGCCGTCTTCCACCCGCCGTCCGCGGAGGCCCAGGTCGAGGTGTTCGAGCATCTCCTGGCTGCCGACGCGCCCGACGAGGTGACCGTGGGCATCGTCAATCAGGGCTACCGTCCCACCGGCGGCATCGGCGTATCGCTGACCTATGACCGGCGCCGGCTGCCCCGGCTGTGGCACTGGCGGATGCTCGGTGAGGGGCTCTACGTGACCGGCCTCGAGCCCGCCAACTGCGGGATCCTGGGGCGCGTCGAGGAGGCCCGCAGCGGCTCGCCGAAACCGCTCCTGCCGGGCGAAGCCCGCCGGTTCGGGATCACCATCCGGGCGGCGATCGGAGCCGACAGCACGAGCATGCTGACAGGAGCGCGGCCATGACCGACCAATCGGATGAGGGCCTGACCATCGCCCCGGATTACGTGGCCACCATGTTCGACCTGCGCGGCCGGGTGGCGGCGGTGACCGGTGGCGGCAGCGGCCTCGGCGCGGCGATCTCGATCGGCTATGCCCAAGCCGGGGTCACGGTCGTCATCCTGGACGTCGATGCGGAGGGCGCCGAAGCGACCCGCGCCATCATCGCCGAGCAGGGCGGCCAGGCCGAGGTGATGACCCTCGACGTCACGGACAAGGCGGCCGTCGACGCCGTGGCAGACCGGATCGTGGCCAGCCATGACCGGGTGGACATCCTGGTCAACAGCGCCGGCTCCGCCTTCCGCTCTCCGGCCGAGGACTTCCCCGAGGACCGCTTCGACTTCATCGTCGACCTGAACCTCAAGGGCACCTACCTGTGTTGCCAAGCGTTCGGTCGCAAGATGCTGGCCCAGGGCAAGGGCAGCATCATCAACCTGGGCTCGATCGGCTCGTTCATCGGCTACCCGCTGGCCAGTGCCTACCTTGCCTCCAAGGGCGGCGTGCTCGGGGTGACCCGCGGGCTGGCCCTCGAGTGGCGCGACCGGGGCGTCCGGGTCAACGCCATCGGGCCCACCTTGATGGACTCGCCGCTGACCCGCCAGGCCGCCCAGCGGACCTCGTTGACCGCCGACTTCATCAAGGCGCGCATGCTCCGGCCGCGCCTGGGACTGCCGCGAGAGCTGATCGGGGCCGCCATCTTCCTGGCCAGCGACGCCAGCGACCTGGTCACCGGCCACACGCTCATGTGCGACGACGGCTACCTGACCGCATGACCGAGCCGTCGAGCCAGGGCGGCGATGTGGACACGATCGTGTCCGTGCGCGTCGCGACCGTGCTGCACGAGCTCGAGGTGCCGATCGTCTTCGGCAGCTGGGTGATGCGCCACCGCGAGTTCGCCCTGGTCCGGATCGACGCCGAGAGCGGGCTGCGTGGCTTCGCCTACTGCCTGACCCGCGATGGCCCGCTGGCCGCGCTCGTCGGGCGGACGATCGCGCCGGCCTACAGGGGTCGGCCGGTGGACGACCCGAGCGGCGCCTTCCACGCTGCCCTGTGGAGCAACAACGCGGTCCATGCCGCCGGTCTCGGGATGCGCGCCCTGTCCGTGGTGGACATCGCGGCCTGGGATCTGGCGGCCAAGGCGGCCGGTCGGAACATGACCGAGTTCCTGGGTGGCAAGCGCGCGCCCATGCCGGTCACCGGGATCGTGGGCTATCCGCCGTCCATCTCGCCGGCCGCGACGGTGGACCAGATCGCCGGCCTGTGGGCCCAGGGCTGGCGGCGCTTCAAGTTGCCCATCGCCCCGACGCCGGACGCCTCGGTCGCCCGGTTGCAGGCCGCCCGCGAGGCCTTCCCCGATGCGTGGCTGGGCATCGACAACAACTTCTTCAGCAAGACTGCGGCGGACGCCATCGCCTTCGGTCGACGCCTCGACGGCCTCGACATCGGCTGGTTCGAGGACATCGTGCCGCCCGGCGACGCGGGCATGGTGGCCGAGATCCGGGCGGCCATCGAGACGCCGGTCGCGATGGGCGATGAGCAGGGCGGGTCCTACCACCCAGAGGCCCTGCTGCGTGCCGAGGCGGTCGACGTGCTCCGGGTGGACGCCACCACCAACGGCGGGATCACCCGTCTCCGTCCGATCGTGGCCCGCGCCATCGCGGCCGGCGTGCGGGTCGCGCCGCACATGTTCCCGCATGTCCATTCGCAGGTCCTGTGCGCCTTCGGGCGACACGAAGCCCCCATCGAATGGGGCATCCCGGGCAGCGGCGTGCACCCGATGGACGACAGCCTCCTCCAGCCGGTCGTCCATGACGGGCTGATGGACCCGCTGCCGGACCTGCCCGGACTGGGCACGATGGTGGACCCGGCCTGGATCGCGACGCAACGGGTGGACGACCCGGACGGCGTCCTCGATGACCTCTAGCGCAGGAGCGGACGACATCCCCATGGCAGCCATCACCAGGGCCCACCACATGGGCCTCCAGGTCGCGGACCTCGAGCGATCCGTCGCCTTTTATCGGGACATCCTCGGCTTCGAGGTCATCTTCGCGTGGAACCCCCAGGCGGCCTACATCCGCGAGCTCGTCGGCTACCCTGAGGCGGACATCCACGCTGCGGTTCTGCGCCTGCCGGGCACCGACGTCGTGCTCGAGCTGCTCGACTACCGGAACGTGGACCGCACGCCGGTGGACACGGGCACGGCCAACCCCGGCACCGCCCACATCGCCTTCTTCGTCGACGACCTGGACAACCTCTATGCCGAGTTGACGGCCAAGGGTGTGCGGTCCGTCTCCGCCCCGGTGACCCCGACCATCGGGCCCAACGAGGGTGGCCGGGCGGTCTACCTGCTCGATCCGGACGGGATCCGGGTGGAACTCATCCAGACCCGTCGCTCGTTCGCCGAGTACGCCGCGGAACAGGCGGCGGATACGCCCCAGGAAGGCACGGTCGGTCCCCGTGGCTGAGGACAAGGGCACGGCCAGGCCCGCTCCGGCCGGCCCGGACCAGCCCGCTCCGGCCTCCGATGGCCCGGCCGGTCCGCTGGCCGGCCTGCGCGTGATCGATGCGGGCGTGCTGTTCGCCGGGCCGGTCATCGCGACCCTGCTGGCCGACTTCGGGGCGGACGTCATCAAGGTCGAGCACCCCCGCGGCGACGCGCTGCGGACGCTCGGCTGGAAGAAGAACGACGTCTCGCTGTGGTGGGCCTTCGTGAGCCGCAACAAGCGCTTTGTGTCGATCGACTTCGGCACGCCGGAGGGCGCCCAGCTGCTGCGCGAACTGGCCACCGACGCCGACGTCCTGATCGAGAGCTACCGACCCGGCACGATGGAGCGCTGGGGCCTCGGGCCGGACGTCCTGCGCGCGCTCAATCCGCGCCTGGTCATGGTGCGGACCTCGGGGTTCGGGCAGACCGGGCCATACTCGCCGCGACCGGGCTTCGGCACGGTGGCCGAGTCGATCAGCGGCTACGCCCACATCAATGGCCAGCCGGACGGGCCACCGACGCTGCCGCCGTTCGCCCTGGGCGATGGCGTGGCGTCGTTGTTTGGCACGTTCGCGACGATGTTCGCGCTGTATCACCGCGACCAGCACAACGCCCCGGGTCAGGTCATCGACCTGGCCATCTACGAGCCACTGTTCTGGCTGCTCGGCCCGCAGGCGCTGGTCTATGACCAGCTCGGCTACGTCCAAGGCCGGACCGGCAGCAGCACCGAGTGGACGGCCCCGCGCAACGCCTATCAGTCGTCCGACGGCAAATGGCTGGGCCTGTCCGCCAGCTCGCAGTCGATCGCCGAGCGGGTCATGCGCCTGGTCGGCCATCCCGAGGTCATCGACGAGCCCTGGTTCGGCGACCACAGCGGTCGGGTGGAACACCAGAAGGAGCTCGACCGGCTGATCGGTGGCTGGATCGGCCAGCACACCCGGGCCGAAGTGCAGGCCGCCTTCGAGGAGCACGAGGCGGTCATCGGGCCGATCTACTCGATCGCCGACATCTTCGAGGACCCGCAGTACCAGGCGCGCGAGACGATCACCACCGTAGACGACCCGATCCTGGGTCGGGCCCGCGTCCAGAACGCCATCCCCCGGCTGGTCGACACGCCCGGCCGGGTGCGCCACCTCGGCGGCGACCTGGGCCAGGACAACCAGGCGGTGCTGGGTCGCGAACTCGGCCACACGGATGAGCAACTGGCGGCCTGGCGAGCCGCCGGCGTCATCGGCCAGGCCCCACCCCGCAAACCACGCAGCGAATCGACGCCCTGACGCTGGACTACGCTCAGGGCTCAGCCGTATCGAGGAGGCAGACGACGTGGCGACCTTGAAGGACGTCGCACGACTGGCCGACGTCGATCCGTCGACCGTGTCGCGCGTCCTGCGCGGCGATCCCGTCCAGGCCGTCCGGCCGGAGACGCGTGACCGGATCCTGGCCGCCTCGCAGCGATTGCACTACCGGCCGAACGCCCTGGCGCGAGGGTTGCGGACCCGCCGCACGGACACCCTCGGCCTGAGCATCCCGAGCCTCGAGAACGTCGGCTTCAGTGAGGTCACCCACGGGATCCAGGCGGCGGCTGCGGCGGCGGACCGGCTGGTCGTGGTCGTGGAGGCGGAGGCGCTGGAGCGGGCCGGCGGGGAGGGC
>JACCVB010000395.1 GCA_013698385.1 Chloroflexota bacterium | reverse complement strand
CTGGCGTCCGACATCCCAGACCGGGTTGAGCGAGGAGGTCGGTTGCTGGAAGATCATGCTGATCCGGTCGCCCCGGATCTTGCGCATGTCGTCGTCCTTCAGCTTCAAGAGATCCTGTCCGTCGAACAGGATCTCGCCCGCCTCCACGCGGCCTGGTCGAGCGACCAGGCGCATGATCGACAGGCTGGTCACGCTCTTGCCGCAACCGGACTCGCCAACGAGGCCCATGATCTCGCCGCGGTCCACGTGGAAGTCGATGCCGTCCACCGCGCGCACGACACCGTCCCGCGTGTAGAACGCCGTGTGCAGGTTCTTGACCTCGAGCAGCGGCCGCTCGCCGCGCTCCCTGCGCCGCTTCCGCTCGGAGGCCGGCCGGATCTCCTCGACGACCGTCTCGTCGAGCGAGGGGCCGAGGACGGTGGGCTCCTGGGTGGCCGTCTCGTTCGTCATCGATTGAGCCTCGGGTCGAGGGCGTCCCGAAGCCCGTCGCCGAGCAGGTTGAACCCGAGTACCGTGAAGGTGATGGCGAGGCCCGGGAAGAGGATCAGGTGCGGAGCCGAGAAGAATAGGCTCCGGTCGAGCGCGATCATCGAGCCCCATTCCGCGGCCGGGGGCTGGGCGCCGAGACCGACGAACGACAGGGCCGCGACCTCCAGGATCGCGCCACCGATCCCGAGCGTGCCCTGCACGATGAGGGGTGTCAGGGCGTTGGGCAGGATGCGACGCGACAGGATCCCGGATGACGACTCCCCGAGCGCACGTGACGCGGTCACGAAGTCCGCCTCGCGGACGGACAGCACCGAGGCGCGCATGACGCGGGCATAGATCGGGATCGACACGATGCCGATCGCGAGCTGGGCGTTGATGAGACCCGGGCCGAGGACGGTCACGATGGCGATGGCCAGGACCAGGCTCGGGAACGACAGCACGACGTCCATCAGGCGCATCAGCACGTTGTCGAGCCAGCCGCCGAAGAACCCAGCCACAGCGCCGATGAACGAGCCGATGATGATCGCGAAACCGACAGTCAGGAAGCCGATCTGCAGCGAGATGCGCGAGCCGTAGACCACGCGGCTGAACTCGTCGCGGATCACGGCATCGATGCCGAACAGATGCTCCGGCTTGTCGAGGGGGCAGCCGAGCGCATGGATGCACGGCGGATCGCCGCGCTGGATGTTGCTCTCACCCAGGTCGCGCAACGAGGTGATCGGATCGTGGGTCGCGATCAGTGGCGCGAAGATCGCGGTCAGGAAGAGGATCGTGAGGATCGTGAGTCCCACGACCGCCGATCGCTGGCGGAGAATGTTGCGGATCGTGTCCTTTCGCAGCGAGCTGCCGGCGCCCTTGGTCGCCGTCTCGGCGGCGAGCGCTTCAGGGAGCTGGTTGAGGGCCGTGCTCAATCGAGACGGATCCGCGGGTCGAGGAACGCGTACGACACGTCCACGATCAGGTTGACGACGAGGTACGCGATGGCGACGACGATGGTGATCCCCTGGATCACGATGTAGTCGCGGCCGCTGATGGCCTCGAACAGGGTCTTGCCCATACCGGTCAGGTTGAAGATGGTCTCGGTCAGGATCGCGCCGGACAGGAAGGCCCCGAGCGACAGCCCGATGACCGTCACGACGGGCAGCAGCGCGTTGCGCATCCCGTGGCGCACGACGACGGAGCGCTCCTTTAGGCCCTTGGCCCGGGCCGTCCGCACGAAGTCCAGCCCGAGTACCTCGAGCAGGCTGGAGCGCGTCATCCGGGCGATGATGGCGAGCGGGATGGTGCCCACCGCGACAGCCGGCAGGATCAGGTGTCGGAGGGCATCGCCGAGCGCCGCCCACTGGCCTGTGATCAGCGTGTTGAACACGTACATGTTCGAGAAGAAATCAAGCAGCACGCGCGAGATGCCCTTGAGGTCCTGCAGGCCCCACGCCGTAGCGAGCGGGATCACGCTCACACCCGCGGATAGCCGTCCCGATGGCGGCAGCGCGAGAGGGGTGTTCTTGAGCAGGACCGCGAAGATGAACGCGAGCACCAGGCCCAGGACGAACACCGGCGTCGACACGCCAAGGTTGGCGACGACCATCGTGCCCACGTCGACGGGAGAGTTTCGGCGCGTCGCCGACACCACACCGAGCAAGATCCCGAACGTGGCGGCGAAGATGAGGGAGACGATCGTCAGCTCCACGGTGACGGGTAGCCGCTCCACCAGCATCTCCGCGACCGGCCTGCCGAACCGGATCGAGCTGCCGAGATCACCCTGGACGAGTGCGCCCGCGTAGATCACGAACTGCTCGGGTAGCGGCTTGTCCAAACCGTAGCGCACCTCGAATGCGGAGCACAGGGCCGGGGTTGCCTTCTCGCCGTAGGTCGCGGTGCAGGGGTCGCCCGGGATGATGCGGACCAGCACGAAGACCAGAAGCAGGACCCCGATCAGCACCGGGATGCTCGAGAGCAGGCGCCGGATGATGAAGCGCGTCATCCCAGTCGCTCATTCGCTCCATGGCGGCGGAACACCGCCGCGGATGTGCGAAGGGCGCCGCCGCTGCGACGCCCTTCGCTTGGTCGACTCGCTCGCTAGCCAGCCGGCTGCGGGACCGGCGGGTTCAGGAACCCACCGAACAGGCCGGGGAAGTAACTGAACGAGTTGTCGCGTCCCTTGTGGAGCGGATGATCCGCATCCCACTGGACTGCGTACGTCGTGAGGACGTCGCCGGCATCCAGCGTGGAACCGTCGTGGAACGTCACGCCCGATCGGATCGTGCAGGTCCAGGTCGTCAGCTCCGTGTTCGGCTCGCACTTCTCGGCCAGGGTCGGGAGGGCAGCCACGCCGCCGATCTCGTAGGCATAGAGCCCTTCGGAGAACTGGTTGCAGACTCGCAGAGCCTCGCCGTCGGACTCGTCGGCGCAGTACAGGCCGGGCGGCTCCGCGTTCTGCATGAAGACCATCTGGGTACGATCGCCAGGAGTCATCACGGAGAAGATCTCGTTGCCGAGCGGGGAGGTGTGCGCGTCCTTGATGTCCGCGCGATAGGCCACGGCGGACCCGGCATGCGAAATCGGGACCATCGGGACGTTGGTCCTGATGGCGTTGTCCGCCGTCGTGTACGCAGGCTTCCGGGCCTCGTCGCTGAGTCCGGCCGCGCCTTCATCCAGTGCCTTAGTGATGTCCGGGAACTTGTCGCCGAACTGCTTGGAGGCGCCGGCACCGAAGTGGTAGCCGAGGAAGTTGGTCTGGTCGGGATAGTCGGCACCCCAGCCGAGGATGTGGATGCCATCGAGCTTGCCGGCGTCGGCGTTATCGATGAAGGTGGCCGATTCCTGGACCTCGATCGTGGCGTCGATGTTCAGGTTGGTCTTCAGCTGCTGCTGGAGGGCCGTCGCGATGACGTTCTGATCCTCCACGTAGCTGCGCGAGACGTCGCGATACTGGATCTTGGTCTTGAAGCCATCGGGGAAGCCGGCCGCTGCCAGCATCTCCTTGGCCTTGGCGGGGTCGTACCCGTACCACGGATCGCCGACGCAACCATTCGGGATCGAGCACGGCGTGAAGTGCGTCGCGACCTCCGAGCCTGGCGGCATGAAGTCGTCGACAAGCCGCTGCCGGTCGATGCCCATGGCGATCGCCTGGCGGACCTTCTCGTTGTCGAACGGGGGGAACTTGTTGTTGAAGCCGAAGTACATCACATTGAGGCCTGGGCGCTTCTTGAGCTGCAGGTCGGCGTTGCCTTCGACGGCCGCGAAGTCGGTGCCACCGACGTTGTCGATGCCGTCGACGGTGCCCGCCTGGAGCTCGACGAGCCGCTGAGCGGCCTCCTTGCCCCAGCGGATGATGAGCTTTTCGGCCTTGGCCTTGTCGCCCCAGTACGCGTCGTTCCGGGTGAACGTGACGTCCGAGCCCTTGTTCCAGGCTTCGAGCTTGAAGGGCCCGGTGCCGTTGACATTGGACACGATCTTCTGGTTCGTCGTGCCCGCCGGATCGATATTCGCTTCGAGCCAGGCGGTGTCGTTGATGCCGAACGAGGTGAACGCGATCTTCGAGAGGAAGGCGGCATCCGGACTGCACAGCTCGAACACGACGGTCTGCGCGTCGGGCGCACTGATCTTCTTGAAGTTGCCGGTGTACTTGTCGTGCGTGGCGTCCGGGGCGGCGGCTTCGCCGCACGGTGCCTCCCCGGTGGCCGGATAGGCCATCGCCGTGAATGGACCGGCGCTGGGTGCCGTGCTCGCGGTGCCGGCGCTGGGTGCCGTGCTCGCGGTGCCGGTGGACGGTGCCGCGCTGGTGGTGCCGGTGGTCGGGGCGACCGTGGCGGTGCCTCCGCTACAGGCCGCGATGACGATCGCTGCGGACGCGAACAAGGCCGCGAGCCGTGGCGACCACATGCGTGATCGAGACATGCGCAGAACTCCTCTTCTTCGAGCCCCGACCGCGGACCGCTGTCTCTCCTGTCCGCGGGCTGGAGCGTGGGTTGCCGCGAAGCCTAGCATCCGCCACGGCGCCCGTCACGGGGGCGGAACGGGTCGCGGACGATGCAGTCGCGTATGCTCGCGCCGATGCAGACCATTCGTGTCGCCCTCGCCCAGATGGCGCCCGCGCTCGGGCAGCTCGAAGCGAATCTGTCGCGCCATCACGAGCTGCTGGAGCAGGCCCGTGGCGAAGGCGCCGACCTCGTCGTCTTCCCGGAACTCGGGCTCACCGGCTACCTGTTGCAGGATCTTGCCGGTGAGGTCGCGATGCGCCTGGACGATCCGCGACTCGCCGGACTCACGGCCGCGACCGAGGGACTGTCCGCCGTGGTCTCCTTCGTCGAGGAGTCGGCCGACCATCGGCTGTTCATCGCGGCCGCGCTGCTCGAGGACGGCCGACTCGCGCACGTGCATCGCAAGCTCTTCCTGCCGACCTACGGCCTGTTCGATGAACGCCGCTTCTTCGCCGCGGGCGACGTTCTGCGCGCAGTGCCCTCGCGCCTGGGCGTGGGCGTGGGCCTGGCCATCTGTGAGGATTTCTGGCACCTCTCCGTGCCCCAGATCCTGGCTCTCGACGGGGCCCAGATCCTGATCAACGTGTCGTCGTCGCCCGGGCGCGACCTCGCCGCCACGAACGAGGTCGGCCTCGGGACCG
>JACCVB010000379.1 GCA_013698385.1 Chloroflexota bacterium | reverse complement strand
CCGGGCGGGAAGATGAGGCTGATGTCGTCGACGGCTAGGTCATCGCCGAACTTCTTGGAGGCATGATCGATGACGACGGCGGCATCGGCCGCGTCGACTGGATCGATCTCGACCGGCGACGTCGCGTCCAACGGCTCCGACGACACCGACGGTCTTGCGTCGGGGCGCGGGGGCGGGCTCGCGTCCATGACTGGGGGTCTCTCCTGGAGTTGACGTGAGCGACCGGGTCCGAATCCGTCTCCACGGGACGGCGCTCCGAGAGTATCCCGACCCGAGCCTAACGCCCGGACTCGCGCCTGCGAGGCTCGGCTTGCAGGTACATGCCGACGCCACCCCGGATCTGCAATGCCCTTGCCACGAGGTTGGCGTTTTCATGCGTGTGGCGCACTTCCGACCTCGACCATCCTGCCTTGCGTGTCAGCCGCGCCTGCAGCCGAGCCTGGATCCACGACGACAGATCCGGATGTGGCGCGGGAGTCCGCCCGGGCGGCCGGGCTTCGATACGCCAGCGATGCCCGGCCGGGGTTGGACGAGACACCGAAGCGGCCGATCCTTCACGTACCGGGATGTGGCCCGAGCGACGGTCAGGGACGCTGAAGCCAGGGCCCGAATCCGAGCCCTGGCGATCCCACCGGCCTGGACCCACGTCTGGATCTGCCCGTGGCCGAACGGCCATCTCCAGGCGAGCGGTCGAGATGCCCGCGGGCGCAAGCAGTATCGGTACCACGATCGCTGGCGCGACCGACGCGACACCGACAAGTTCGATCGCATGCTGGCGTTCGCTCAAGTCTTGCCGGTGATCCGAAAGTGTTGCGATCGCGACCTGGCTCGACCCGGTGTCCCGCGGGGAAATGGTCCTGGCCGCCATCGTGCGGCTCCTGGAACTGACCCTCATCCGGGTCGGCAATGACGAGTACGCCCGACTCAACAAGTCCTTCGGCCTCACGACGCTGCGTGACCGACACGCCAGGGTCCACGGTGCGAGTGTGCGCCTCCGCTTTCAGGGGAAGTCCGGCCTGAAGCACGAAGTCGATCTGCGCGATCGTCGGCTGGCCACGGTCGTCAAGCGCTGCCAGGAGCTACCCGGCCAGGAGCTCTTCCAATACGTCGACGAGGGTGGGGAGATCCGCGACATCGCCTCCGATGACGTGAACGCCTACCTGCGCGAGGCGTCCGGCGGGGACTTTACGGCCAAGGATTTTCGAACCTGGGCGGGGACCGTGATGGCCTATCGGGCGCTCAGTGCCGTTGCGATCGGGGAGACCGAACGCGCCTCGCGTCACCATGTCTTCGAGGCCATCCGCCAGACGGCCGACCGGCTGGGCAACACGCCCGCCGTGGCGCGCCGGAGCTACGTTCATCCGGCCGTGGTGGAGGCCTATCTTGAGGGCGCGATCGGAGGAGCGCTGGTGGAGGCTGCGGAAGAACAGGACACGCCGCCCGCCGAAGCGACGCCCGCCGAGGAGGCCGCCGTCGTCGCTCTCCTGCGCCAGCGGCTCGACGGCGACGCCCGAAGATCGCGTGGCAACCGACGTCGCCCGCCGAGGCGCGCCACCTGAGCGCCTGGGGGCTCCAGTCCCCGGTCCCTAATTCGGCTCGTATCGAGGCAGGCTGAACCCGATCTCGACCGCGCCGTCGTCAGAGCGCTGCGCCCAGGTCTCGCCTTGCATCGCCCGGATCAGCTGATCCGTGATGTACAGCGCGATCCCGGGACTGGTCGTCCCGGCCCTCGGTTCGATGTCGGGAAGTCGGAAGAGGATGTCCAGATCGCCGTCCTCGAGGGTTCCGGTCGTGTCCCGCAGACAACACGCAACGTCGTCATCCCGAGATCGGACGGTGATCTCCAGATCGGCCCGACCGTTCGCGCGCCATGCGATGTTGGCGATCAGGTTGCGCAGTGCATGGGCGAGAGCATTCGTGTCCGCCACGACCGGCGCGGGTGTGCCGACCAGGCGGACCGTCCAGCGCAGTTCCGGCCACCGCACGCCTTCATACTGCGCGGAACTCTCTGCAGCGCGGACCAGCGATACCGGCTCCCGGCTCATCGTCAGGGCCCCGTGCTCCAACCGGGTCAGCACGAGCAGGTCCTCTACCGTGCGAAACAGGCGCGCGGCTTCTGCATAGACATCGGCGGCCAGTTCGCGGCGCATCGCGGGCAGGAGGCTCTCCTCCCGCGCGAGGACGGCGCTCCCTGCGTAGATCGTGGTGATCGGGGTCCGCAGTTCATGAGCCAGGACGCCCAACAGGACGTCCGGGTCCAGCCTTGCCGGAACATCCGTCTGGTCGGATCGTGGCGACGACGCGGCTGTCATGACTCCAGCCTGACCGAAGGCGCGTCGTCGTGGGACGACCCGGAACCGCTGGAACCTTGCGCGCGCGTTGCGCTTCGCGTCAGACCTCGAGATCCTCGACCAGAAGGGGCAGGTGCACGATGACCACCGTGCCCAGCCCCGGACCGCCCGACTCGATGGCGATCGTCCCGCCGTGCGCCTCGACGATCCCGCGGCAGGCGTACAAGCCCAGGCCAAGACCGCGGATGCCCTGGGCGCGCGCTCGCTCTGTCCGACCGAACCGGCGGAACATGACGCCGAGTTCCTCGCCGGAGAGGCCCATGCCCTGATCTCGGACGCTCAGCACGGCGACTCGGACGCTTGCGCGCGCCACGCTGACCTCGACCGGTACCGGGTCCGGCGAGTACTTCAGGGCGTTGCTCACCAGGTTGCTCACGACTCGGCGCAGGAGATTCGGATCCCACAGGCCCACGAGTCGCGGCCCGGCGTCCGTCTGGACGCGGACCCGCGAGCGCGCCTGGCTGTCGACTAGGGCGAGCGCTTCCCCGACGATCGCCTCCAGGCTGGCCGGTTCGACCTCAGGTTCCATGGCCCCGGTCGCCACTCGAGACGCGTCGGCCAGCGTATCGAGCACCGTGTCGGCTTCGTGCACGGCGGTCACGGCGTCCTCGATCACCTCGGCGACGCGGGCCAAATCCGGATCCGATCCGGCGAGCCAGCGCCGAGCCAGTTCGAGCGAACCGGTGATCAGGGTGATCGGCTGACGGACATCGTGCAGGGTCATCGCGAGGAACTCCTCGCGCAGGTTCTCGATCTGGTCCGAGAGCGCGGTCAGGGCGATCGTGGCGGCGCCGTCGAGGGCATCGTCGATGATCGCCTGCGCAGCCAGGATGTCCCGCGGCGAAACATCATCGACCGCGTCCCGGACGGCACGGCTGATCTCGTGACGGAGCAGGCGGAACTCGGTGACGATCGCCACGGACGCGACGCCCTGCTCGAACCTGACCCGAGCGTGGCCGGTCGCCGCCTCGATCACGCCCGGATCCTCCATCGGCGGCCGGATCTCTCCGTGTGGATCGCGACCGAGGACCCGCGTGACGCTGTCCAGGACCGCCGGGATGTGATCCGCGACTGCGGCGTCCGGTTTGGACTCATGGAACGGCTGGGCGCGGGCCGCCGCCAGCCAGGCGGCGAGGACCTCGTCACGACACATGGTCAATCGTGCGGCCATGGGGCGCAGATCCGCCTCGTCGCTGACGACCTCTTCGACCCGGCGGTCGATCTCTGTGGTGACGGGTTCGCTCCCGGACATGCGGGCGGTGCCTCCCCTCGGTCCCTGGCCGCAATGCTCGCGTGGGACGGTGGCAGGATACGACAGGGAGCCCACGCGCGCCGCGGGTACCGGCCGGGCACAGCAAAGGGCCCCGGCGTTGCCGCCGGGGCCTTGGTCAGGTTGCCTTGTTAGAGATCAGCGCGGGTTGTTCCGCGAGAGGTCGTCATCCGCATGGTCCGCGCCGTCGCGGACGTTGTCGCCCGCGTTTCCCAGCTCCTTGCGGATCTGGTCGCCGGCATTGCCGACCTTGTCGGCCACGGACTCTTCACCGTCGGCCTTGCGCCAGGTCTCCTTGGCACCGGTCTCCGTCTCGCGATAGCCCTTCTTGATGTCGTCCATCTGGGAGCCTCCGTTCCTGATCGACGCCGGTCACCCGACGTACTTGCCACAACCCTAGGTCAGGGTCGTAGCACTTCAGGTCGACGCCGCGCCATGTCAGGTTGCGCGAGCGTTGCAGGTCCCCCCTGACTCCGTCAGCGTGTCGGGCCGGGTCGCGAGGAGCCCAAGGTGGTCGTGCCGGACTTCGTCTGGCGGTCCAGGAGCGTCAGGCCCATCGCTGCTGCGGGCACGAGGGCGAGCATAACGAGGATTCGGTTAGCGCCACCGACGAGCAGGCCGAGAGCAAAGCCAAACGACACGAGCGTGCCCGCAGAAAGGCTCTCGTCAGAACCGGACTGGATCGTGCGCCCCGCATCCGCCAGGGCGCCACGGGTCGTGGCGGTGGCTTCCGGCAGGCGGGCGGCCGCGTCGCTGACGACCCCGATCGCGCTGCCGGCCACGTCGCGGGCCGTATCGACGACGCCGCCGTCCTTGGTGGCTGCCGCGCTCCGACCAGTGGTCGCGCCGGCTGTGGTTCGCTCCGTAGTGGCCATTGCTGTCTCCTCTTGGTGGTGTTCGAAAGGTCCAGACAAAGCGACGGACGGCCCGAGGAGGGGACTCGGACCGTCCGCGCGAACCGGAAACGCCCCGTCACAAGCGGCCCCGGCAGGTTCGTAAGAGATTCTGATCGCCTGCGGACTGTCTGGATTTCCCCCGCCGACGACGATCACGATAGGCGGTCGGGTGGAACGCCCTGCTCGCGTCTCCCGGCGCGGACCTTGCATCGGTCTATCAGGACGGAAAGTGGCTCCCGGACCCCCAGTGGCACGGGAGCCACGAAGGCGAGTGTGGCCGGGCACGCGTCACGGTCGCCCTCTCCCGCCGAGCCGCCGCGTTGCATGGGCCTCTCTACCTCGATCCCGTGGCGTCCTGCTTCACGGCCCCGCGCCAGGCCCCGGTGGCGACCCCCCGCTCCTCGATGAACTTCTTGAACCGCTCGAGATCGCCTTTTGCCCGGCGCTGGACGAAGCCCAGTGCGTCGCCGGCAGACTCGATCGGACCG
>JACCVB010000076.1 GCA_013698385.1 Chloroflexota bacterium | reverse complement strand
ATGTAGCGCCCGGTGACATCCGGGCGACCTTGCAGGTCGTCCGAGCCGGTCAGGGAGGAGGGTTTGGTCGGGGTCGGGGTCGATACCGTGGACGGACCAGGAGACGGTTCCGTGGTCGGGTCCGCAGCGGTCTCGGGAGCCGGCTCGGCAGATGCGGTGGCTTCAGGGGAGGCCGAGGGCGATGGCTCGGCGCTCGGCTGGGCGCTTGGCTCGGCGCTTGGCTCAAGCGTCGAGGCGCTGGGCGTGGGGCCAGGCGATTCGGAAGGCTGGGCGGCGGCCACAGGCCCGACGGTGGGCATGGACACGGCGAGAGCCAGGATGAGGCAGGCGGTGTGACGGCGCATCTGGGGGTCTCCGGTTCGTGGGGGGCGGGCGGAGGAGCCGTTGACGCCTCGACGTGCGCTAGACTCGACGGCCATCTTCTGGCGCGAGCCTCCCCATCGACAGGACCCGGTGGTCCCAGCGATGCCTAGCCGACCGGTCCTGACCTCGTGGGACCCAGATGAACCATTCCGTGCACGAACACCGTCACCCTGCGGCGCGGATCTCCGATTCCGCGTCCACCACCCGGGCGAGGATGTTGGAGCGCATCGTGTCCAACCCGGACCAGACGGCCTTCGTGGCATTCGAGATCGAGGTCAGCTGCGACTTGAGCTGGCGCACGACCTCGAGCTGCTCGCGGATCGCGGTCAGGGCCGTCGCGATCGCCGCGGCATCCACCTCCACCTCGCGTTCGGCGAGCGAGGCGAGCGCCAGCAACCGGGCCAGGCGGACCGCGGCCTCCAGCGTGGCCGGATCCGGGGCCTCCGGATCGATCACGCAGTAGACGTCGTCGCCGACGATGCTGAACGGAGCGATGCCCGCGGGTGCGTGGGCCGGGGTGAAGATGGCCACCGCGACCGCGGCGCCACGGTTCTCGCGCGCCTCACGCAGTTCCTCGCGCATGGCCCGCATGGACATCGGCCGGTCCTTGGCTTCAAGGACCACCTTCAGGTCGCACCCGCGCGCGACCTGGGCGTCCACGGTCAGGACGAAGTCCCCCTTCTTGCTCTTCATGACCGTTCCGGCATCCAGCCCGGTCCGATCCAGCAGGTCACTCGCGCCGCGCGCGACCTCGCCGAGCATCGCCGCGAGGAGGTCCTCGAAGTCCGCGCCCTTGGCGGCCGAACGGGCCCGCTCCGCTCCCCGGGCTGCCGCCGCGGCCTCGATCGCGACGAGGCGCTCCTCGATGCCCTTGAAGCCGGCCGAGATCTCCTGGCGGAACTGGTGCATCGGCGAATTCAGCCGAGTGGGGTCCAGGAGGTAGGCCAGCTTGGACGCGTCGCCATCGAAGTAGCGCTCCAGCATCGTGCCGATCCGGCCGATCGCGCTGTCCCGCTTCTTCTCGTCGAACAGCTCGTCCACCATCCCGCGCAGTGCGCCGCGGTCGCCCAAAAATCGCTCCAGGGTTCGCGGTAGGCGTCCGTCACCGTCCGCGAAGTTCGCGCGGAGGGTCTGCTCCAGGGTTGCCGCCGCACGCTCATTCACCTGTTCCGCCTGGCGCAGCATCCGGTCGAATTCGGTGCGCACGGCGTCCACGTCCACGGTGACCCCGGCGTCCTGCAGGGCGAGCAGGCCGATTCGCAAGGCACGCTCGACGAGCGGGCCACGCTCCGCCACCGGCCGCTCCGCGAGGAAGGCGGCAAGCGTCCGATCCACGACGGTGAGGCGTTCCACCACGATCCGGTCGCCGTCCACGCGGATCCGACCGGATGCGAGGCCCTCCGGGTCCGCAGGCGATGGCAACGAGACGAGAACGGCGGTCTCCATGGCCGAAAAGTAGGACCCCCCCGTGACATCTAGGTTGTCACGACGACGGCCCGTGCAGCGATAGGATGCCCTCGATGCCGACTTTCACCCGCCGCTCCCTTCAGCTGGCCGCTCTGCTTGCCGTGGCCACGCTCGTCGTCCCGACCGCCCCGATCGCACGGGCGGCGACCAACCCTGCCGCCGCCGCGGACGAGTTGCTTATCCGCTATACGGCCAATGCCACGCCCGCCCAGCGTCGTGCCGTCGAGCGCGCCTACGGCCTGACGAAGGTGCGTGGCAACGCCAAGGGACGGAACGAGGTCGTCCGAGCGCTCGGCCGCTCGCCCGCGGCCGTCGCACGCCGATTGGCCCAGGATCCGGCGATCCTGGCGGTCGCTCCCAACCATCGACGCGAACTTGCCCTGGATCCCGCGGCAGAACCCGGATTCCGCGAGGAGTGGGGCCTCGATAACACGGGCCAGACGATCGAGGGCATCGAGCCGGTGACCGGCACGGCCGGCGTCGATATCGATGGCGTGCAAGCGCTGCGCTACGGTCTGGGCCGCCCCGAGGTCGTCGTGGCGGTGATCGATGACGGCGTCGACTTCAGTCATCCGGACCTGGCCGCGCGTGCCTGGACCAACCCCGGTGAAGCCGGCGACCTCGCCGCCAACGGGATCGATGACGACGGCAATGGCTATGTCGACGACGTCAACGGCTGGGACTTCTGCAACGGCGACAACACGGTCCACGATGCCGGTGAGGACGGACACGGCACGCACGTGGCCGGCACGATCGCGGCCTCGCTCGATGGCAAGGGCGTGGTGGGCGTCGCACCCGGCATCCAGATCATGGCCCTCAAGTTCCTCGATAACAGCCGGTTATGCGGGTCCGACGCGATGGCCGTCGAGGCGATCGACTACGCGGCGTCGTTCGGCGTGCGGATCATCAACGCGTCGTGGGGCGGCGAGGAGCAAAGCACGGTCCTGGACGCGGCCATCGGCTCGTCCGGTGCACTGTTCGTGGCCGCCGCTGGCAACAACGCCGAGAACATGGACGCCCCGGGCGGCATCCGCTTCTACCCGGCCGCTTCCACCAAGCCCAATGTCATCACCGTCGCCGCGATCGACCAGAAGGGCCGCCTGGCCGACTTCTCGAACTACGGATCGAAGTCGGTCGATCTGGTCGCACCCGGGACCAACATCCTGAGCACGTGGCCTGCGTCGGAGGCCTGCCCCAGCCCGTGTTACGCGTGGAGCGCCGGGACGTCCATGGCCGCTCCGCACGTGTCCGGGGTCGCGGCGCTCGTGGGTTCCCAGCGGCCATCGCTCCTGGCCGATCCGGTGGCGCTGCGTTCGCGCCTGTTGTCTCGTGGGCGATCGATGACGGCCACGACCGGACTGACCGCCACGGGCCGGATGATCAATGCCTGGCGAGCCGTGGACTTCGTGGCCCCCGTGATCACGCCGCCGACTCGCTTCGGCATCGGGACCGGCACGGTCGTCGGCGCGACGAGCGTCAAGACGACGGTCCGCTGGACGGCCGGCACGGACGACCGGACCGGCCTCGGCAGCTACGACCTGCGGCGCCGGGCGCCCAGCGGCTGGACCACCGTGAGTGCCGCGACCACCTCGACCTCGGCAACGTCGACGCTGACCTACGGTTCGGCCTACACCTTCCAGCTCCGGGCACGAGACCGGGCAGGCAACCTGAGCGGCCCCGCCGACAGCCCGACCGTGACGCCGACCCTGCACCGGGACGGCTCGTCGCTGGCGACGTACGGCAGCGGCTGGTCCGTGGCGGCGAGTTCGGCTGGGACCAACGGCAGCCTCCACACCTCGTCCCGTGCCGGGGCCTCCATGAGCATCAGCTTCACCGGCCGATCCATCGCCCTCGTGGCCCCGCGTGGTGCCTCACGAGGCAGCGTCAAGGTCTATGTCGATGACGTCTACGCTTCGACCGTCAGCCTCTATCGCACGACGTATCAGGCCAGGGTGGTCGTGTTCTCTCGAGGGTGGGACGTTCGAGCGCCCCATCGCGTCCGCCTCGTGGTGGTCGGCACGGCCGGGCATCCGCGGGTCGATGTCGATGGCTTCGTGGTGGTTCGCTAGGGCGAGCGCGGCGCGGCGCGGACCGGTCAACTGCCCCGGTACGTCGTCATCGAATACGGAGCCAGCAGCAGCGGCACGTGATAGCTGCGGCCCGCGTCCTCGACCCGCAGGTCGATCGCGATCTTCGTGAAGAACGACGGCCCGTCCTCGTGCGCGACATCGAATTCGAGACGGTATTCCCCGGGCGTCAGCGGCCGCTCGAGCAGGTCCCGTACCCGTCCGTCGGCATCGGTCAGGGCCTGGGTCATGCGCATCGGTGCCTGGCCGATATCGAGGCGGTAGAGCGTGACGTGGACGCCCACCGCCGGCAGACCCCGGTCCGTGTCCAGGATGTGGGTCGAGATCGTCGGCCGTGTCGTGGCCACGCTATCCTCCGCGGATGGGACTGCTGCGGATCGATGTCGGCGACCTCCACTTTACCGCGCGCTGGGAGACCGGTGCCCCTCGCACGATCGAGGCCATCCGCCGGATGCTGCCCATCGAATCGAAGCTCATCCATTGCCGTTGGACGGGCGAGTCGACCTGGATCCCGTTCGGGGACTTCCGGCCCGGGCTGGACTACGAGAACCACACGTCGCACCCGGGTCCCGGGCAGCTGGCGATCTATCCGGGTGGGATCAGCGAGTGCGAGATCTTCTTCCCGTACGGCGGCTGCACGACGGCATCCAAGGTGGGTCAGCTGGCGGCCAATCACTTCGCGAGCGTGATCGGCGAGGACGACTGGCAGGAGCGGCTGCGCGAGGTCGGGCGACGCTGCCTGTGGGACGGTGCGCAGTCGATCCGCATCATCGAACTCGACGATTGACGGTCCGGGCGCGGGCGATCGCGCCGCGGATCTGTGCGCCGGCGGTGGGGCCTTTAGCGTGATGTCGCTCGGCTACATCATCGGCGCCATTTCGTGACGGATCTAGTCATTCGCGGCGGCACGGTCGTGACCGTCGAAGGAGCCCGCCTCGCTGACGTGGCGATCCGCGGCGGCGTCATCGAGGCGATCGAGCCCGACCTGTCCGGACCCGCGGCCGGTGCGGACCGCGTGGTGGATGCGTCGGGGATGCTGGTCCTCCCCGGCGTCGTCGATGTCCACACCCATACCCGCGTCGCATCCGGTGCCCTGCCTGACCGTTTCTTCCAGGATTCGGTCGCGGCGGCCTTCGGCGGGACGACCTCGTTCCTGTCCTTCAACAACCCGGGCACCGGCTCCTCGCCGGCAGCCGAACGCTCGCTTCTGACTGGGCTCCGAGAATGGCGCAGCGCGACCGAGGGCGACAGCGCGATCGACTACGGCCTGTCGCTCGCCATCTCCGGCCACGCCGATGATCCGCTGACCGAGCTGCCCGCGACGATCGAGGCCGGCGTCGCCACATCGAAGGCGTTCATGGTCTTCGACTTCCGCCTGGCCGATCGCGACCTGTTCAAGGCCATGCGCGTGATGGGTGACCGGGGTGGGATGCTCCAGGTCCATTGCGAAGACCCGGTGCTACTGGACGCGGCGGTCGCCACCGCTCTCCAGCGGGGTAACGTGCTACCACGCTACCACGCTAGTACGCGACCTTCGTACGTCGAAGCGGTCGCCACCGCTCGCGCACTCGCCTTCGCGCGCGCGACCGACTCGCCGGTCCACGTCGTCCACCTGTCCTCCGCGGCCGCCCTCGATGAGGTGCGCCGCGCCAAGGCCGTCGGCGTGCGGGTCACCGCCGAGACCTGCCCGCATTACCTCGTCCTGACGGAGGAGGCGTACGACGATCCGGACCCCGTCCGCTGCGCGTGCTTCGTCATCTCGCCGCCGCTTCGGACCGAAGCGGATCGCGACGCTCTGTGGGCCGGCCTGGCTGACGGGACCCTGGACCTGGTGGCCACGGACCACGTCCCGGATCGCGTGGACACCGAGAAAGCGGGGGCAGCCACGGGCCTCTCGTTCGACCAGATCAGCAACGGCGCTCCCGGGATCGAGACCTTGCTCGCGCTCATCTACAGCGAAGGCGTCGCCCGCGACCGGATCTCGCTCGAGCGGATGGTCGATCTGCTTTGCACGACGCCGGCACGGCGTTTCGGACTTGCGCGCAAAGGGGCTCTCGAGATCGGCCTTGATGCAGACCTGGTCATCTTCGATCCGAGGACCCATCGCAGGCTTCGAGCGGGCGACCTGCATCACACCAGCGACTACACCCCGTACGAGGGCCTGTCACTCGCCGGGTCCGTCCGGGACGTCCTTGTTCGCGGCCGTGCCGTGATCACGGACAGCCAGTACGTCGGCCGCCGCGGCGCCGGGAAGTTCGTCGAACGTGAGCACGTGACCGGCTGATCGTCATTCGCGGGGCGGGTTCTCGCCCTCCATCCGCTGAAGTCAGTCGAGCATGGCGTAGGCACGCAGGGTCAGGAAGTCCGCGAAGTGGTCGTCGAGGACGAGGTGATCCAGGACGTCCCAGGCGTCCTTGAGTCGCCCCTCGGTGGGCCCGCCGAGTCGCGCGAGCTCTTCGTTGCGGATCGAGGCATAGCGATCGATGGACAGCAGCCCGCGCGCCCGCCACAGCCAGAGCTGCGACCGGGCGATCTCGGCGGTCGCCGCATCCTCCATGAGGTCGTCGATGGCGGCGGCGCCGGTCCCCCGCAGCCACGCGTCGAGATACGCCAGTGCCACCCGCACGTTCGCTCGGATGCCGGCCTCGGTCACCTCGCCTCCGTCGACTCGGAGGTCGAGCAATCGGTCGGCGGTGACCGCGGTGCCGTCGCCTCGCCGGTGCTTCTGGTTCGGCGCGTCGCCCAGCACGGCATCGAAGACTTCGGTCGCCAGTGGCACCAGATCGGGGTGGGCGACCCACGTCCCATCGAATCCGTCGCGGCTCTCGCGTTCCTTGTCCTCACGCACCCGCGCGAGCGCCCGCTCGGTCACCGCCGGGTCGCCACGGTTCGGGATGAACGCCGCCATGCCGCCGATGGCATGCGCTCCGCGTCGATGGCAGGTCTCGACGAGCAGCTCCGTGTAGGCCCGCATGAACGGCACGGTCATCGTGAGCTGGGATCGGTCGGGCGTCTCGAGCGCCGGTGACGACCGCAACATCTTGATGGCGCTGAACAGGTAGTCCCAACGCCCCGCATTGAGGCCGGCAGCGTGTTCGCGCAGTTCGTACAGGATCTCGTCCATCTCGAACGCCGCCGCGATGGTCTCGATCAGCACGGTCGCCCGGATCGTGCCGCGCGGGATCCCGAGCGCGGCCTGGGCGTGCACGAACACCTCGTTCCAGAGGCGCGCCTCGTGGTGCGATTCGAGCTTGGGCAGGTAGAAGTACGGCGCGGTCCCACGGGCCACGCGCTCAGTCGCGTTATGGAACAGGTACAGCCCCGCATCGAACAGGGACGCGGAGACGGGCACGTCGTCCACGAGCAGGTGGGACTCGACGAGGTGCCAGCCGCGTGGCCGGACGACGAGCTGCGCGGGCCGTTCGCCGATGCGGTACGACTTGCCCTCGGGCGAGTCGAAGGTCAGGGTGCCGCGGACGGCGTCGATCAGCGCGGCCTGACCGCCGATGACGTTGGCCCAGGTGGGCGACAGGGCGTCCTCGAGGTCGGCCATGAACACGCGGGCGCCGGAGTTGAGCGCGTTGATCATCATCTTGGGCTCGGCGGGGCCGGTGATCTCGACCCGTCGATCGTCGAAGTCGGCCGGTGCCGGGGCCACGGTCCATTCGGCGGCGCGGATCTCCTGGGTCGCGGGCAGGAAGTCGAGCGTCTCGCCCGCGCTCAGGGCAGCTTGCCGCTCCTTGCGCCGATGGAGCAGGTCCAGGCGGAGTGGCCCGAAATGCCGCTGGAGCTCGACGACGAAGTCGACGGCGTCGTTGGTCAGGACTCGGTCGGATCCGGGAACGTCGCGGCCGGTGAGGGTCACGCCGGGCGAGGCCGTCATCCGATCTCCGAACGGCGGACGGTGGCTTCGATCAGGCCGTGCGGCTCGGTCGTCGAGACGTAGACCTGGCGGTCGTTCGCGAGGCCGAAGGTCGACAGGTCGACCGTCCAGTGATGGAGATTGGGCAGCACCATCCGGACTTCCTCGATCTCGGCGTGGCGTTCCAGCATGACCTTGGCCATGATCCAGACGGAGGCCTGGACGCTCGGGCTGTCGTGATCGGCGAAGGTCTCGAGCAGGGTCGTGCGGGCGTCGCGCCAGACCCGGTCGTGGTCGAGGTCGGGGCTGCCGTAGGTCCAGATGGCGGTGAGTTTGGTGGCCATCAGTCGGTCGTCCGTCTCGGCGAGGGTCGTGAATCGATCGCGCGGGAAGCCGGTGAACGCGGAGCGCGTGGTCTTCACGACGACCAGGTCCTCCACTCCGGCCTCCACGACCATTCCGTCCCGGGCGACCGCGACGGTGGTCACCCGTGTCCCCTCCCCGCTACGGACGAACGCGTCTGGTGCCGGCTGACCGGCGACGTCGATCGGGTGCCAGGCGTGCTCACGGACGTTGACGATGGCTCGATCGACCTGCGACTCCTCAAGGAAGTGGCGGGCCAGGGACGTGGCATAGGTTTCGATCGCGCCGGTCAGGTGTTCCGCCGCGAAGGCGTAGGCCGTGTTCTTCATCGTGTCCGTGGCCACGACGTGCCGGTTGTCCCCGTCCGTGTGGGCGGCCGTGAAATCGCCCTCCAGCGCGATCGAGACGGTCAGGTCGCGCAGGGTGTGGGGCGTCGTGTCGCGGCCGACCCGGACTATCCGGATGGCGGCCTTGCCGTAGCGGTTGGCGGCGAGTTCGATCATGTCGGGTTCGACTCCGCGGCGAGTTTGGCGTGCCGATCCATGGCGATGTCGATGACCGCGTCGAGGGCTCGGTGCAGCTCGGCGTCGCGGTCCTGCCGGAGCGCGGCGGCCATCCCGGGGAGCAGCGCCTCGCGAGGACGGCCGGCCACGAAGACGCAGTACCGGAAGCCGAAGCGGGCCTCGTACGCGTCGTTGAGACGCTCGAGTTCCGTGGCGACGGAGGCTTGCTGCGCGACGGGCGTGGCGGGATCCCGGTCGTACCCCTGCTCGCGGAAGTTCATCGCGGACAAGGTAGCCGGCGGGGCGCCGAGGCGTGGATGCGCGTCCACCAGCTCGACCTGTTCTTCCTCCGGCATGGAGTGGGCGATCGTGCGAGCTGCAGCGAAGCGCGCTCCGTCCTCCGCGAACGGTCCCGCCGTCTCGAGGCGCTCGAGGAATCGCGGGGCCCCCTCGAACAGCTCACCTATCCTGCGATCAGGCACGGATCCGGACGCCCGTCATAGCGGACGGCGCGTCACTCCGGGTGACGACCTGGCGATGAACGTGCATGGGTCGTGCCTCATCTCGTCGAATCCGACCTCGAGCCATGCGTGCTCGTGCGGAACGTGTCACGCACCGTGACGCGATTGGGGTGCTGGCCAGGTCGAAGCCCCGCGATGGCCGGTTCACCAGCCGCCGGCCTCGCGGATCAGGCGATGCACGATCCGGGCCGCGACGAGACGACGGTACTCGGCGGTGGAACGCACGTCGTCGATGGGATGCAGTTCGTCGGCCAGGGTGGTCGCCGCAAGGTCCGCGGTCTCGGGGGTCGGGAAACGGCCCTCCAGGACCGCTTCGGTGGCGCGCGCACGGATGGGCGTCGCCGCGACGGATCCGAGGGCGAGCCGGACGTCGCGCCAGGCCCCGGGAGGTCCCGTTGTGTCGGGCATCTCCCCGTGGTCGCGCCACGCCAGGCCGAGCACGACCTTGCTGATCGATTGGGCGCGACGCGTGCCGACCTTGCGGAAGCGCATCTCCCGGCCGGAACGAAGCGGGATGCGGATGCGCAGCACGAGTTCATCCGGAGCGAGGGCCGTCTGCCGATACCCGGTCCAGAACGCTTCGGCCGGAACCTCACGCTCACCTCGGACGGAGCCCAGGATGAAGCTGGCGTCCGCCGCAAGCAGGACCGGCAAGGTGTCCCCGGCCGGCGACGCGTTGGCGATATTGCCGCCCAGCGTGCCGCGGTTCTGGATCTGGGCCGCGCCGATCGTCATCGCGGCCTGGACGAGCGCCGGCAGGTGCTCGCCGCACGTCGTCGAGCGGCGGATGTCCGTGTATGTGGTCAGCGCACCGAGCACGAGGACGTCGCCATCCAGCGTGATGCCGCGGAGGGAATCGAGACGCCACAGATCGACGACGGTGGCGGGCGGTGCTCCGAGCTCGCCGGTCAGGGCGACCATCAGGTCCGTGCCACCGGCGATCGGTCGGGCGCGGCCGGCGGCGGACACCGGATCCGCGAGGGCCGCGTACGCCGCGGCCAAGTCCGTCGGCGATGTGACCGGCGGTTCGACCGGACTCACGGATGGGCCCCTGCCACGAGGGCGATCGCCTCGACGATCTTGGTGTACCCGGTGCAACGGCACAGGTTGCCGGCGATCGCCTCGCGGATCGCGTCATGGTCCGGCCCGCCACCGGCGTCGAGGTAGGCCCGCCCCGCCATCAGCATGCCGGGCGTGCAGATCCCGCACTGGGCCCCACCGGTCACGAGGAAGGCCGCCTGGAGCGGATCGAGCGCGGCCGGCGCACCCGGGCTCGACGCCGGCGCCGCGAGACCCTCCACGGTCCGGATATCGCCCCGGTCGGCCTGGCAGACCGGCACGAGGCAGGCATCCACCGGCGCGCCATCGAGGAGGACCGTGCACGCGCCGCACTCCCCCTCCCCGCAGCCCTCCTTCGTGCCGGTCAGCGCCAGGTCTTCGCGCAGGACGTCGAGCAGGCGACGCATGCCCGGCACGTCGACCTCGGCCGGGGCACCGTTGACCGTCAGGTGGTACGTCGTCATCGCGCAGGGGGAAGGGCGGGCTCGGACTCGCCGGGCCGCGGTCCGGCCACATCCGGTCGTCCGGTGAGAGCCGCCAGGATCCGTTCCGGGCTGGCCGGCAAGTCCGTGATCCAGACCCCGGTCGCATCCGCGATGGCCGCGACGACGGCCGGGGCGCCGACGTCCATCGGCAGTTCGCCGATGCCCTTCGCGCCGTGCGGGGCGGCATGGAACGGCGCCTCCACGAGGATCGTCGAGATCCGGGGTGCGTCGAGCGCGGTCGGGATGATGTACGTGGCCAGTCGGTCGTTCAGGTAGCGGCCGTCGCGCAGCTTGATCTCCTCGATCGTGGCGTAGCCGATGGCCTGCAGCGTGCCGCCCTCGACCTGGCCCTCGGCCAGCACCGGGTGGATGACGTGGCCCACGTCGTCCGCGGCGACGACCTCATTGACCTGCACCTCGCCGGTGTCCAGATCGACATCGACCTGGACGACGCAGGCCGCCCAACCGAAGGCGGGGTAGGCGTCGCCCCGATAGAGCTCGTCGTCGAATGTCGTACTGTCCGGATAGGGCTCGAACTTCTGGTCGATCCGGGTCGGCCCGTGCTGCCGGGCGTAGTCGGCGGCCGTCTCGGCGAAGGAGCCGCCGGTCGCGGCCTCGACCGTCCCGCGCAGCCGGCGTGCGGCCTTGATCAGCAGGCCGCCCACGACCATCGCCGTGCGGGACGCCACGGTCGGGCCGGAATCGGGCACCTCGGCCGTGTCCGGTGGCGCGAGGTCGATCGCGTCGTCGGGGATGCCCAGCGCCTCGCCGACGAGCTGCGGAAAGATCGTATTGGTGCCCTGGCCCATCTCCGTCGCGGCGGTCAGGACCCGGACCCGGCCGTCGGCGGTCAATTCGATCGAGGCAACGGAGGCAAGCTTGATCTCGCCCGAGCCTGTGAACCCCGCCCCATGCCAGGCCAGGGCCAGACCGATCCCGGAGGCGCGCCGCTCACGGTCCGTGCGCAACGCCGATCCGGGCAGGGATCCCGAGCCCGCGCGCCGCCGCCGCGCATCCGCGGTCCGGGCCCGCAGACGGACGAACTCACTCGCCTCCGCGGCCCGTTCCAGGACCTCCTCGGCAGCCACGCTGTCGCGCAGGACCTGGCCGGTCGGGGTGATGTCGCCCGGGTGATACAGGTTGCGCCGCCGGATGTCCAGGGGCGAGAGTCCCAGCCGCTCCGCCAGGCGGTCGAGATGGACCTCGGCCGCGAACTCGGTCTGCGGCGCGCCGAATCCGCGAAAAGCCCCGTTGGGTGGCGTGTTGGTCCGGGTCGCCCGCGCCCGGATCCGGACGTCCGGACAGCGGTACGGACCGCCCGCGTGCAGGGCGCCGCGCGACAGGACGACCGGGGTCAGGGTGCAGTACGCCCCGCCGTCCATGATGATCTCGATGTCCTGGGCCACGAGCCGGCCGTCGGCGGTCACGCCGGTGCGATGGCGGACGATCGCCGGGTGGCGCTTGGTCGTGGCCGAGATGTCCTCGTGCCGGTCGTAGATCATCCGGACCGGTTTCTGGGCCTTGCGCGCGAGGAGCGCGGCGTGCAGCCCGATGACCGAGGGGAACTCCTCCTTGCCCCCGAACCCGCCCCCGGTCTCGGCCTGGATCACCCGGGCCGCCGCATCGTCCAGGCCCAGGCCGCGCTTGAGCGCCGCGTGGAGGTAGTACGGGCACTGGAGCGAGCCCGTGACGGTGACCCCGCCACCCTCGGTCGGGACCGCGATCATCGCGTTGTTTTCGATGTAGAGCTGCTCCTGATGACCGACGCGGTACTCGCCCTCCAGGACGATCTCGGCGCGGGCCATGGCCGCTTCGATGTCGTCGCCGGCCCCGATCGTGTAGCTGGCGAACGTGTGGTCCGACTCGAGCGGATCGAAGACCCCGGGGAGTGCCACGGTCCGGGCCGTCACGCGCCCGCGGGCCTCGCGGAGCGTGGACCTGTCCGGCGCGGCCAGGAGCGCGAGCGGCTCGGCGTGATGGCGGATCGTGCCGCCGATCGGGACGAGGATGGGCTGGTCCGACTTGATCGAACTCACGACGTTCTCGCCCGGGATATCGGCGGCGGTGACGACGCACACCCGCGACCAGTCGAACGCGGGATCCAGGTCCAGGGCGATGAACGTCGCGTGCGGATCCGCGGACCGGAGCGTCGCGCCGTACCACGCCCCGGGGACGACGATGTCATCCGTGTAGAGGGCGGTGCCGGTCAGCTTGGCCGGACCCTCGCGCCGGCGCGGCGGTGCCGGTCGGACGCGGCCGGGGGCGATCGTGCCGGGGGCGACGACAAGGGCGTGAAGCGACTCGGTCCGGGTCGTCATGCGACGGGGGTGCCTCCTCTGTGGCGCATGACGATACCACCGGGCGGGTCGCTCGCGACACCTGCCACACACCAAGCGCCCAATCCGACCCAGACCCCCACAGACCAGCCCACGGTGGTGCGGGCGGGCACCGACAAGTGGTCCGGGCAGGACCATCCAGTGGTAACGAACAGCCCGGACGGCGGCCCTATCATTCGGCGCTCATTCACCGTCGCTGGTTTCATCTCCCGAGGGTCATCGACATGGAACTCACGCAGGATGTCCTGCTGCCGATCCTCTTTGCTGCGGTCATCGCCAACGCGGTCCTGCTCGTCCTGGTCGTCATCGTGCGCACCGCTCCCCGGCGCGCCCGGGCGGCGGCGGGCGGTGCCCGGATGACCGTCGACCGGAGTCTGCTCTCGACCTCGTACGTCGACCGCTCGGCGGCGGCGATGTGGGAGGCTGGCGATGCCTCCAGTTCGGGCGCACCGGACGAAGCAGGCGATGCCGTGGCCGCCGGCGCGAACGCGGACACCGAAGCCGCGGCCGGGTCGGCGTTCGGTGTCGGGTCCGACGACAACGAGGCCGACATCGATGCGGACGCTGACGTCGATGACCCGCCGCCTTCCCGGGCCGCCGAGCCACGAGCCAGCCGCGATCCATCGACCGGCCTGCCCGGGCCATCCGCATTCATGGACCTCGTCGTGGCCGAGGATGCGCGGATCCGCCGCTACCACCGACCCGGGACCATCGTCGTGTTCGAACTCGACGGGCTGGACCGGCTGACGGCCAGGCTCGGTCAGGATGCCGCCGAGCGCGTCGTCCCGGCGCTCGCCGACACGATCACCCGGCTGGCCCGCAACGCCGATCACGTCGGTCGCCTCGGGCCCGGCCGCTTCGCGACGCTCCTGCCCGAAACGGACGAGGTCGCCGCCATCAATTACATCGAGCGCGTTCGACGAGCATGCGAGCTGTGGCTCGAGTCCGGAGCGATCGCCCTGCAGCTTGCGGTAGGCTGGGCAGGCACGACCGGCGATCTCGCCCTGCCGGAGGCCTATCGCCTCGCCACCGACCGGATGTACCTCGAACTGCGCCGAGCCGCCCGCCGCGGCCCCGATCGAGGACCCGACCCCGGCTAGTCCCGCCCCTCAGTGGCCAGCGCTCTGGTAGTTCCGCAGCTCGCGATCGAAGACACGAACGGACGCTGCGATCCAGATGATGCCGACGACCGGTGCCAGGTATGCAAGGAGCGGTTCGACCTGGAGTTCGGCCGTCCGTCCAAGCAGCACCGACGCCGGGATATACGCGACGAATGCCAGGGGAAACGCGAAGGTGAACAGGAACCGCAGGATCCCGCCGAAGATCGTCAGCGGATAGTTGGCGAACGTGCTGAAGACGCTGTCACCAAGGAACAGCAGGGACTGCGAGGCGAGGAACCGAAATGAAAGGGCACCGATCAGGATCCGCGTAGCGCCCTCCACCAGCGCGCCACCCGCGATCGCAAGGACCAGGTACGCGAAAGCCAGCGGAGTCCAGGCAAGCCCGACCAGTTGATCCGCCACGACAAAGATGGCGATCCCACCAAGGAGATCCCCGAAGATGCTGATCTCCACGCGCTGGGTCATGAACTGAAGCAACGGTGAGAGCGGGCGGACGAGATACCGGTCGAACTCGCCGGTCCGGACCTGCTGCTCGAGGCCGAAGAATGGGCCGGTCAATACGCCGGCGACCGCATGCACGATCAGCCGCAAGCCGTACAGGAAGGCCACCTGGCCGAGCGTCCAGCCGGCCAGCGATCCGAAGCGGGACAGCACGACCCAAATGAAGGCAAAGCCCGTCCCCTGGAATGCCAGCGCCATCACGATCACGATGAACGTGTCGGTCCGGTATTGCAGGGTGCCGCGGAGGCCCGCCATCCATAGGTCGAAGCTGAGGGTGAACCTGGTCACATCAGCCTCGATACACCGTGACGATCCGTCGGGCGCGTTGCCACACGATCCAGGCGATCACGGCGAGTGCGGCGATCCAGAACGCCTGGAGCCCGAGCGCCCGAGCGATGTCCGCGGGGCCGGAGATCGCGCCGGTATAGATCGACACCGGGATGAAGACCTGGGTCTGGAACGGGAGCAGGTCCGCAACGGTCCGGAGCAGGGGCGGAAAGAAGTACAACGGGACCAGCGCCCCGCCAAAGAACTGGGTCGCGAACTCGTAGATGACTCCGATGCCGAGCGATTGCGTGGTCCAGAACGCCACGAGCCCCATGAGCAGCCCGATCAAGGTCGCGATCACGTAGGCCAGCAACAGGCTCGCGAGATAGGCGAGGGCCGCGCCGGCGGACGCCGGCGGTGCCAGGTTTCCGAAGACGAACGCGAATGGGACGCTCAGAACGACGAATGGAAGAACCCCGGCGGTCGCACCGACCTGCTGGGCGAAGAGCTGACCGAGGAACGGCAGCGGCCGGACGAGATCGAGTCCGATGAGACCCTCGTGGATCCGACGCTGGACGTACCAGACCAGCATCGGTCGCATGAGCACCAGCTGGAGATTGCCGAGCGTCAGAAACGTGATCAGGTCGGGGAGGGCGACCCCGTCGGCATCCGACCGGCCCGCATATGCCGCCGTCCAGACGGCTTTGAGGAGCAGGATCCGGAGGAGGACGACCAGCAGACCGCCCAGCACCTGACCGCGATAGGCGAAGGCGACCTGCATCTGGAGACCGGCGAGCTTGACGTAGGCCGGCAGCCTTGACGCGGTCGCGTTCATGGCACTGCCGACCGGCGTTCATACAGTTCCCGGATCACCGACTCGAGATCCGGTTCCAGGATCGAGAGGTCACTCACCGAGTACCGTCGCACGACCTCGTTGATGAGGGTGGGCGCAGGCATGACGGCCGGATCGAACCGGAGCCGGATCGAACCGGCCTCGCGCTGTGCCACCTCGACCCCCGGCAGGTCGAGCGGTCGCTCGTTCGTCCCGTCGTTCGCAGAGTCGCTGGCGAGGCGGACGACCAGGACTCGGTCTGGCGCATATGACGCGGTCAGGCGCTCGACCGTGCCGTCGTACAGGACCTTCCCCTGGTCGATCAGGATGATCCGGCGGCAGAGTCGCTCGACATCGGCAAGGTCGTGGGTCGTGAGGATCACGGTGGTCCCCCGCTCACGGTTGATCTCTTCGATGAAGGTGCGGATCCGTTCCTTGGCCACGACGTCGAGTCCGACGGTCGGCTCGTCGAGGTAGACGACCCGCGGGTCGTGGAGCAGCGCCGCCGTGAGGTCGCCGCGCATCCGCTGGCCGAGGCTGAGTTGACGAACCGGCGTCGCGATGAACTCATCGAGGCCCAGGAGCTCCCGAAATCTTCCGAGATCGCGCCCGTAGCGCTCGGGGGCGATCCGATACATCTTCGCCACGAGCTCGAATGACTCGATGAGCGGGAGGTCCCACCAGAGCTGACTCCGTTGCCCGAAGACGACTCCGATGTTCAGCGCGTTCTCTTCGCGGTGCATCCATGGGACGAGTCCGGCTACGCGGAGCTCGCCGGACGTCGGAACGAGGATGCCGGTCAGCATCTTGATCGTGGTCGACTTGCCAGCGCCATTGGGACCGATGTACCCGATCAGCTCCCCGCGGTCGACGTTAAAGCTGATGCCGTCCACCGCGGACTTGACGGTGTACTCGCGCGTGAAGAGCGTGCGAAGCGCACCAAGCGGTCCCGGATGTCGCCTCGGCGAGCGGAAGGTCTTGACCAGGCCATCGACCCGGATGATCGGTTCGGACCCCGGCATCTCCGTGCCTAATCTCGCCCGAGGCGGATCGCGCGGCCTGGGGTGGCGCCGGTGTGCTGGCCGTCGTCGACCACAAGGGTGCCGTTGACGATGACGTGGTCGATGCCGTCGGGGTAGCGGCGGGGTTCGTCGTAGGTGGCGTTCGAACGGATCGTCACGGGGTCGAACACGACGACGTCCGCGATGGCCCCATCGCGGATCGTGCCGCGCTCGCGTAGCCCGAGCCTCGCGGCCGGGGCACCCGTCATCTTGCGGATAGCCTCCTCCAGGCTGAGCAACGCCTCGTCGCGTACGAACTGACCGAGGATGCGCGGGAATGAGCCGTACGTGCGCGGGCTCGGCTTGGCGCCGATGAACGTGGAATCCGTGCCGACCATCCCGACTGGGTGCGCGATGAACGGCCGGAGCGTCTGTTCCCACGGTCCGCTCGTGACCTGGTTCACGCCCAGGTCCTCCGCCAGCAACAGGTCGCAGATGACGTCGACCGCGTCGTGGCCACGTTCCGCCATGATGTCCGCGACGGTCATCGATTCCCAGCGCAGGAGATCGAGCCGTTTGAAGGCCCCGAGTCGGACGTCGGCCCATCCGGCCGGGCTGGTGTACGCCGCGCCCCGAGCTGCCAGTTCGGAACGGACGCGGTCCCGAGCCGAGCGGTCCGCCAGACGCCGCTTCAGCAGGACCGGTCCGCCGGCCTGGATCCACTGCGGCAGCTGGATCAGGAGCCGAGTGCTGGCCCACTCGGAGGGATACGTGTCAAAGGTCACGTCGAGGCCTTCGGCGCGGGCGTCGTCGACGAGCGCAAGCAGGGCTTCGGGCCCGCCCGGGTGGGTCTCGCGATGGTAGAAGTGCGTAAGGTGGCTGGGCGCACCGGCCCGCCGACCGATCTCGATCGCCTCCATGAAGGGATCGAGGTAGCGATCGCCGAGAGGATAGCGGACGTGGGTGTGGTAGAAGCCACCGGCACGGCCGGCCTCCGCGGTCAGTGCGGCCAGCTCGTCCGTCGTGGCGAAGCTACCCGGCGGGTAGTCCAGGCCGGAGCTGAGGCCGAACGCGCCCTCGGCCATCGCCTCGCGCAGGCGGGCCCGCATCCGGTCAAGGTGCCTAGGCGTGACGGAAATGTCGTCCCAACCGACGGCGCCGATGCGCAGGGCGCTGTTCCCGACGAGGGTCCCGATGTTGACGCTCACGCCCCGGTCGTAGCGGGCCAGGTAGCTCGCGGTGTCGGTCCAATCGAGGTCGATGTCGGGCCGGCCGTCAAGGCCCGAGTCGAGGTCGATGAACGCGGCCAGGTCCGCCCGGTGCTCGAAGGGAGCGAAGCCGTTGCCGTCCACGCCGACGATCTCGCTCGTGACGCCCTGGCGGACCTTGGGTTCGTGGCGCGGATCGGCCAGGATCGTCAGGCCGCCGTGGCTGTGCAGATCGATGAAGCCCGGCGCGACGATCCGGCCGGCGGCGTCCAGGTGCCGGCCTGTGTGCTCGGGCAGTGGCGCGTCCTGTGCGATGAGGCGGAGACGCTCGCCCTCCACGAGGATCGTGGCCGTCCGCCCGGGCGTGCCCGTCCCGTCCACGATCATCCCACCCGTGATCAGGAGGTCAACGCTGTCAGTCATGACTCGGGCCGTGCGGCCCACGCTTGGTGCATGCCACGACCATATCGGACATGGAGCCGCTCGGACGGGTCCCGCAGGCGGCCCCAACGGCCCCGATGGGCCGCTCGGACGCCGAGACGGGCCGGATGGTGCACCACCTGACCGTTTGGAGCGCGCCGAGGTCCACGTCGCGGGGTCCATGCCCCGAACGGTCACGCCGTGCCCCAGCGAATGGTCGGCGATGAGTCGCAGACAAGGCCTCGTCGCCACCATGGTCGCCATGCCACCCAGAGAGCGAGCGGTAGACCGCGGGACCCGGATCGCCAGCCATGACCTCGTCACGACCGGTGTCGAGATCCGGACCGCAGGGTCGCGGCGGGTCTGAGCCTGCGAGATGTCGGGCGAGCCTGTGGGATGTCCTATTCCCAGGCCGGGCGGATCGAACGCGCCGTCCTTCGGTCGGTCACGGCGATCCAGCTGGCCCGCGTCGGGGCGGTGGTCGGGCTGGACGTGCGGATCAGGGCCTCCGGGACCGGCACCGATTTGCGACGCCGCCCAGGTCGCGTTGATGAGTCGATTGCGGCTCCATCTGCATTCGAGTCTGTCGCTCCGGCTCGAAGTTCCGATCCCGCTCGCGGGCGACCAGCGGGCATGGGACGGGGTCGTGATCGGACTGGTGGATGGCCCGCATCCCGCGATCCCGATCGAATGCGAGACGCGGCTCTACGATCTGCAGTCGCAGCTTCGACGGGTCCAGCTGAAGAGCCGCGACGCCGACATAACTGACGTGCTGCTGGTCGTCTCCGGGACAGGCACGAACCGGCGGGTGGTCCGTGACGCGAGGCCGATCCTCAGTGACCTCTTTCCGATCACCGGCCGTCGCGCCGTGGCCGCTCTCCGCGTCGGTCGTCACCCCGGCGGATCGGCCCTCATCTTCGTCTGATCCGGGTCGTCGACGTGCCCAGCCCGCGTCACCGAACGCGACCCGCGCCCTCGCGCTGAGCGCGGCGGCGGGTGGTGCAGGTGGTGACCGTTCGCGACGTGGAGCGACTCGCCGATCGCCGATCGTGTCCCCGAGTGCACTAAACCGAACCGGACGACGCTTCTTTGCGACGCCTGGCGCCCAGATCCCGCCTTGGAACGCGCACCGCATGCACCACGGCCCCGCCGGGGCAGCGTGGGCCCGCCGGGGTAGCGTGGGCCACCGCTTGCCCTACGCTCGGGCCGTTCAGACCGGGCGCGCGCCCGGGCCCTCCAGGCGCCGGCCGCGGACCCAGGCCGCGCGAACCATATCGGGATGGGACCGGAACATCAGGCGGGACGCGAGGTCGGCCGGGTCCTCGTCCGCGGGTTGCCCCTCGCTGGGGGCAACGAAGGACGGATCGACCAGGATCACGTCCGCCTCCTTGCCGACCTCGAGCGAACCGATCGTCGCCCCGAGCCCGAGCGCCTGCGCGCCGCCCAGCGACCCCAGCCGCAACCAGTCGAGCGGCTCGAGCAGGCGCCCATCGTCGGCGCCGTCGAAACCGGCGACGCGCCGAGCGTGTTGGACGTAGAACCCGACCCGCATCGCGCTGAAGATGGACAGCTCCGGTCCTCCGGCGACGTCCGAGCCCAGGCCCACGGACAGCCCGGCGTCCAGATACCGCCCAAGCGGCATCATCCCCGACGCGAGGAACAGGTTGGAGACCGGGCAATGGGCCACATGCGAGCCCGTCTCCACCAGCCGGGCCAGCTCGCGGTCGGAGAGATGGACGCCGTGCGCGAGGACGGTCCACTCTCCCAGGCCGCCGGCGCGATCGTAGACATCCACGTAATCGATGGCATCCGGAAAGAGCCGACCGACTTCCGCGATCTCGCCGCGATCCTCGGACACGTGCGTCTGCCAGTAGGCCCCGGTCGACCGCGCGAGTGACGCGGACTCACGCAGCAGGTCGGCCGTGCACGAGATGGCGAAACGCGGCGTGACGGCGTAGCGGAGGCGGCCGTCGGCCGCGCCATGCCAGCGTTCGATCAGGCGTGCGCTCTCGGCGAGCGTCTGGTCCAGGATGTCGGCCGGCGCGATGTCGAGGTCGTACGTGCCCCGATCCATCATCACCTTGCCGATGATCGCCCGGATGCCGTGCGCCTCCGCGGCCTCGAATGCGGCGTCCAGACTCGCTTCGTAGACCGCGCCATAGACCATGGCGGTCGTCGTGCCCGCCCCGGCGAAGGCCCGCCACGCGGACGGAGCAAGGCGCTCGGCAGCGGAGCGGTCGAAGGCCCGCTCGAGCGGGAAGATGTAGCGATCCAGCCAGGTCAGGAGGTCCAGACCGGCGCCCAGACCGGCATTCGGCAGCTGCGGCAGGTGGGCGTGCAGGTCGACCATGCCCGGCAGGAGGACCCACGGCCGCAGGTCCGTGGCGGCCGCCGCGTTCTCGGGACGATCCGCCGCGGGACCGGCGAAGGTGATGCCGCCGGAGGCGTCGACGATGAGCAGGCCATCGGGCTCGTGGCGCGTCCCGCCGGCGTCGAGCGGCGTCAGGAGCCGGGCGCGGATCGCGAACGGGGGCGTGCGGGGCGGCTCCACCGCGACAGGCTAGCAGGGGCAACCGGACATGGAACGACCCGGATCGAGGAGGATCCGGGTCGGCAGGAGCTTGGCCCGCTCTCAGCGCTTCTTGCCGCGGACCTCGAACAGGTGCGCCGTCCACTCGGAGCCGCCACGGTCGATCGCGGCCGAACTGCCATGCCATCCGCAGGTGCAGGTGATCGTCTGGGCCTGGTGCTTGTATTCGTCGATCACGTGCTTGAAGGGCTCATTGGTGATGGCCGGCTTGACAGGGGGACGACTGTTCAATTCGGTCTCCTGGACGGGTGCGGCACGCGGCGTGCGATCAGGCACGAAGGGTGCGTCGGGGACGGCTGATCATAACCGATTTCGGAGGATTCCGCCGCCCGCTCCGGCCCGCGAACGGGCTGAACGGCCTGCGAACGAGCTAACCTCCATCCGGGAGTACGCCCACATCAACGATGTCGTCCACGGTGACGGGCCTGGGCACGAGGCCGAGGGACGTCAGGTACTCGATCGAGGCGGTCCAGTCGGCCTTCTCGATGGCGCCAAGCCCGTTGGCCTCCTGGGCCGGCCCGCTCCAGGTCTCGATCGTCGCGGCGAGCACGGCGGTCTGGACTTCTGGCGCGCTGGCCAGTTCGGGCACGGCCTCCAGGGCGGCGTCCAGACCGGCCTGCGGATCCGCCTTGATCTCCTCCATCGCCCGCAGCGTCGCCGCCACGAACCCCGCGATGGCATCGCGCTTGGTGTCCAGCGTGGCCGCGCCCACGATCAGGCCGTTGCCCGGAAGGGGCGTGACGTCATCGATGCGGAGGACGGTCGCGGACTCCCCGGTCAGTTCGAGCTGGACCGGCTCGTTGTTGACGAAGCCGGTCGCCGCATCGACCGCGCCGGCCGCGAGGGCGGCGCCCTGCCCGAAGTCGGGATACTCCACGATCTCCAGGTCGTCCGGACTGAGCTTCGCGGACTTGAGCAGGGCCTGCAGCATGATCCAGGACGAGCCGTATCGACCGGGGATGCCGAGCTTCTTGCCGGCCAGGTCCGCGGCGCGCGCGATGCCGGCGCTCGCCTTGGCGTACACGATGGACGGGAAGCGGCCGTACACCGTCGCGACATAGCGGATCGGGATGCCCTGGCTGACCGCCGGGATCACGCTCGTGCCATCGGCCAGCCCGATGTCGATCGATCCCTGGCCGACGAGCGCGATGAGATCGGGGTCGATCTTGTTCTGGAACGTGACCTCGAGGCCCGCCTCCTTGTAGTAGCCCTGCTGATCGGCGAGGTAGAAGGGGGCGAATTGGACGCTCGGGATGTAGCCCAGGCCGACGGTCAATTCGACCGCCTTCGGGCTGGCTTCGTCCGATGGCCCCGCCGACGAGCCGGATGCGGGCGCGGCCGACCTATCCGCTCCGCCACCGCACCCGGCGACGAGCAGGCCGAGGCTGAGCAGGATGGCAAGAGCACGGACGGGCGATGACACGAGGACCTCCGGTACTGGGTGGGGTCAGCGCGCGCCGATGAGGCGGCGCTCGACGAGGACGACGACGAGATACAGCGCGATGCCCAGGAGGGCGATGGTGAGCAGCGTAGCGAACATGAGCGGGATGTCGAACAGCGAGCCGCGCGCGAGGTTGATCAGGACGCCCAGGCCCTTCTCGGCGCCGGCCCACTCGCCGACGATCGCCCCGACCACGGCGAGCGTCACGCCGACCCGCATCCCGCCCAGGATGGACGGCAGCGCCGCCGGGATCTCAAGGCTCGTCAGGACCTGCCGGCGGGTCGCCCGCAGCGACCGACCGAGCTCCAGCAGTCGAGCGTCGACGGATCGGATCCCGACCATCGTCGCGACGGCCATCGGGAAGAACACGATGAGCGAACAGATGACGACCTTGCTCAGCAGACCGGTCCCGAACCACAGGGCGAGAAGCGGAGCGATGGCCAGGATCGGCGTGGCCTGGGCCGCGACGAGATACGGCGACAGCAGCCGCTCCACGATCCGGCTACGGGCCAGGCCGTAGCCGACGATGACGGCCAGCCCGGCCCCCACGGCAAATCCGAGCCCGACCTCAACGAGGGTCGTCACGAAATGCGGCCAGATCGTGCCCTGACTCCAGGCACTCACGAACCGCCCCGCGACCGATGCCGGCCCAGGCAGGATGAATGGCGGATACCCACCGATGAAGACGATGGCCTGCCAGACCAGGACGACCACGATGAGCGTGCCGACGATGGACAGCAACGAGGCGCGGCTCAAACCGGGACCGCCATGGGTTCGCCAAGGGCGGCACGGACCTCGCGCGCGGTCCGTGACACGACGGCCCCATCCAGGTCGGCGATGGAGCGGGGGCGCGGCAGGTCGACCGGGATGTCCGCCACGACCCGGCCTGGTCGCGGCGAGAGGACCACGACCCGGTCCGCGACGAGGATCGCCTCCGCGATGCTGTGGGTCACGAGCACGATCGTCGTGGCGGCACGCTCCCACAGCCGGAGCAGCTCCAGGTCGAACCGCTCGCGGCTCAGCGCATCGAGCGCACTGAATGGCTCATCCAGCAGCAGCACCCGCGGCTGGAGCGCAAGCGCGCGGGCCAGGGCCACGCGTTGGCGAGTCCCACCGGACAGCTCGGCCGGCCGATTGCCGACCACGCCCGGGTCCAGGTCGACGAGGTCGGTCAGCTCCCGGAGTCGAGCGCGCCGCCGTTCTACGGACCATCCGGCCAGCTCCAGGGGATAGGTGATGTTGTCGGCGGCCGAGCGCCAGGGCAGCAATCGCGGCTCCTGGAAGACGAGGCAAATCCCGGGATCCGGGGCGGTGATCGCGGCCCCATCCAGGGTCACGCGCCCGACCTGCGGCGCGAGCAGTCCGGCGATCACGCGCAGGAGCGTGGACTTGCCGCATCCGTTGGGACCGATCAGGGCGACGATGCCCCCGCCGGCCACGCGAAGGTCGATGCCGTCGAGGACGGGCAGCACGCCGCGATCGCGGGTCGGAAAGGCGAGATCGACCCCGACGACGTCGATCGATCCGTTCGCCGGGGGCAAGACGAGCGAGGCGGGCGAGGCGGGCGAGATCGAGGTCATGCCGGCACGCGGCTCAGTGGTCGCAGGATCGGCGCGATCGCGGGATACAGCGCGCGATACGCCTCGAACGTCGCGTCGTACGTGGCGCGCGATCCGGGCCTTGATTCGATCCGACGGCTGATGCCGGTCATGGCCCGGATGCCGGCTTCGGTATCGGCGTGGCAACCGATCGCCACCGAGCCGAGGATGGCCGAGCCAAGGACGGCCGTCTCGAGCACGCGCGGGACAAGGACCGGGAAGCCGGTCACGTCGGCCTTGATCTGGTTCCAGGCCTCGCTCCGGGCCGGACCGCCGCAGACCCGCATGGCGTCCACCCGGATGCCGGCCTCGAGCATCGGCGTCGCGACGTGGCGGATCGCCAGCGCGCTCGCCTCCATGATCGCGCGGGCCAGGTACCCTCGGCCGTGGGCCAGGGTCAGCCCGACGAAGGCGCCCGTGGCCGCCGGGTCCCAGATCGGCGAGCGCTCCCCGGCGAGGTAGGGCAGGAAGATGAGCCCGTCCGCGCCGGGCGGAGTGGCAGCGGCTTCCTCGAGGAGTCGTTCCGTGGTCATCCCCGAGCCGACGACCGACTCGCGGAACCAGTCCAACGCCCTGCCGGTGGCGGCCATCGCCGCGCCCACGCTGTAGCGCCCGGCCAGCGGTGCCGGCCCGACGAACGCACCCGGGACGGCGACCGGCGCATCCCAGTAAACACCGAAGCCCCCGGCCGAACCGCCCGGGTCGTACGCATCACCGGCCTTGAGCAGACCGGCCCCGAGATAGCTCGCAAAGGCGTCGTTGGTCCCGCCCGCGACCGGGATGCCGGCACGGAGCCCGAGCGCGTCGGCCGCCGCCTCGGTCAGGGTCCCGACGGGCTCCCCCATCGCGCCGGTCGGAGGACGACGGTCCATCCGAAGACCGGTAGCCGCCTGGGCGGCCGTCGCGTCCGGGACGATCTCGCCCGGTGCCAATGGCGCGACGGCCACGCCCGTGAGTCGGAATGCCAGCCACTCCCAGGTGGTCAGGTACCACGCCGTGGCCGTCGCGACGGCCGGTTCGTGACGTTCCAGCCAGAGCGCCGCGGGCAACGGGCCAAGGGCCCAGCCGACGAGTCCCGTCGCCGCAGCCAGGTCGTCCGCCTCGCGGGTCGCCCGCGTGTCAAGAAAGGTGATCGCCGGCCTCGTGGCCTCGCCCCGCGCATCCACCGCGACGAGGGTCGGCCCGTGGCCGTCGACGCCGATCGCCAGGATCTCCACGGGGTCGCTCACGCCGCCGGTCACGGCCTCGACCGGTCGAAGCGCGCGGACAGCGCTGACCACCGCGGACCACCAGGCACCGGGGTCCTGCTCCGCCCAGCCCGGTCCGTGGCCGACGGCCAGCGGATATCCAGCGCGCGCGATCGCCACGAGCTGTCCGTCAAGGCCGACGAGGCCTGCCTTCACCTCGGTCGCGCCGAGATCGATGCTCAGGATGGCCGGAACCTTCACCGGGACGCCTCGTCGAGCGCGACGACGGCTTCGGCCGTGACGACGTCCGTGACCAGGGTGTGCATCACGCCGGCCCGCAGCGCTCCGAGGATCGGTCTGACCTTGCTCGCGCCCGAGCCGACGCCGATCGCGACCGGGACGGCACCGAGGCGCCGCGCATCGAAGGCGATCGCACGCTCGCGCAGGTCATCGCACACGAAGCGACCATCGAGGTCGAACGGGGCGATCAGGATCTCACCCACCGCGCCGGCTACCTCCAGCTGCTGCTCCACGCGTTCCCCCACCGAGGCCGCGCTCCAGGCCCGACCGCCGATGCCGAAGATGGCCACGTCCAGCCGCCGCCACAGTTCGGTGACGGCCTTCACGCCGGCGTGGGTCTCCAGGGCACGCTTCGTCGCCGGGTCGTCCACCAGGCCAGGCGCCATCAGCCCGTGCGCCTGGGCCCCGAACGCCTCGGCGACGCGACGGAACGGTTCTCGTTCCGGACCGGGCGCCCAGTAGCCGCCCGCGAGCGGCACGATCGTCGCGGCGACCGGCTGCAGCGACTCGTCCAGGGCGTCCGCCACGGCCGAGACCGAGGCCCCGTCCCCGATGCCTACGTTCGCTCCCTCGCGGATCACCGATCGAAGGATCTGCGAGGCGGCCCGACCGACCATCCGGCGGGTCAGGTCGTCCGGTCCCACGACCGCCGGGGCAAGATGGACCGCCTCCATGTCGAACCGTGCCCTGAGGGCATCGGCTGCAGGCGACTCGACCGTCGACTTGTCGATGATCCGGATCTCGACGATCCCCTGGGCGCGGGCGCGTTTGAGGAGTCGCGACACCTGGGGTCGTGTGACCCCAAGTCGATCCGCGATTGCGTTCTGCGTCTCGCCGAGCTCGT
>JACCVB010000364.1 GCA_013698385.1 Chloroflexota bacterium | reverse complement strand
TCGCCCTCGGGGTCGTGAACCTCGTGTTGGCGACCGCGGGTCTGGGTATCGGCGGGATCGCGATCCAGCAGCAGGCGGCCAGATCCGCAGCACCCGATGGGGTGATCGCCGAGGTCCCGACGCCCGGGCCAACACAACCCGGCAGCGCACCCTCGCCGACTGGCGTGGCCGAAGTCCCGCCCAGCCCGGGCCCGAGCGCCGATCGATCGGCGGCCCCAACCCCGTCCGCCTCCGCGGTCGTCGAACCGCCTCCATCGCCGACTGCAACGCCGGCTCCGATCGCCAGCGCCTCGCTCGCACCGACGCCACCGACGAGCTCGCCGACTCCGGCACCCACGCAGAGCGCCAGCGCCTCGCTCGCACCGACGCCCCCGGCGAGCTCGCCGACTCCGGCACCCACGCAGAGCGCCAGCGCCTCGCTCGCACCGACGCCAACGACGAGCTAACCGACTCCCGCGCCCACACACAGCGCCAGCGCCTCGCTCGCACCGACGCCACCGACGAGCTCACCGACTCCCGCGCCCACACACAGCGCCAGCGTATCGGTCGCACCGACACCCCCGGCGAGTTCGCCGACACCCGCCCCGACGCCGGTGACGCCGACGCCGACGAGCGAGCCGATCCCCGCCGATACCCAGACCCCGGTCACCACCGCGAAGCCCGCTCCTGCCGCCTCGGCCACGTTGCCGCCCACAGCGACCGTGGCGCCCGCACGCAAGCCAGCCGTTGCCCCGGCGACGACCCCGGCACCCCTGGCAGCACCACGACCCACCGTCAAGCCCGCCGCCGCACCCCAGCCGGCCAAGGCGGATGCGAAACCGAAGGCCAAGACCCCGAAGTCGAAGGCGGACCAGCCGAAGTCGAAGGCAGATGCGAAGTCGAAGGGCACGAGCCCGAAGTCGAAGGCGGACCAGCCGAAGTCGAAGGCGGACCCGGCGAAGGCACACCGGTCAAAGGCATCCAAGGCCAAGGCCGCCGGGAAACCACACCGCACCCGGGCCAACCATGCGCGATCGGACGGCCAAGGTTCGAAGAAGGGCAAAGGCGGGATCATCCTCGTGTTCCCGCTGACGCTGGCGGCGCTCTCGTCGTCGCGTCCGCGCCGGTTGCGCGGTCCCGGGCGCAAGCGCTAGGCTCGCATCCCCGCCCGTTCGAGCTCCGCTCGTCCAGGACCGGGCCCAGGAGGGTTGCATGGCGCCGTCGGATCCCCGTCAGACCAAATTCATCCTCGATGAATCGAGGATCCCGCGGGCCTGGTACAACATCGCGGCGGACCTGCCGGTGCCGCCTGCCCCGCCGCTCCACCCGGGGACGCACCAGCCCATCGGCCCGGCTGACCTGGCGCCCCTCTTCCCGATGGGGCTCATCGGTCAGGAGGTCTCGACCGAGCGCGAGATCGAGATTCCGGAGCCGGTCCGGGACGCCTATCGGCTGTATCGGCCGAGTCCGCTTTACCGTGCCCACCGCCTGGAACGTGCCCTCGATACGCCGGCCCACATCTACTACAAGTACGAGGGCGTCAGTCCGGCCGGCTCGCACAAGCCCAATACGGCCATCCCGCAGGCCTTCTACAACCAGCAGGAGGGCGTGAAGCGCCTCGCTACGGAGACCGGCGCCGGGCAATGGGGGAGTGCGCTGGCGTTCGCCGGCGCCCTGTTCGGGCTCGAGGTCAAGGTCTACATGGTCCGGGCGAGCTACGACCAGAAGCCCTATCGGCGCATCCTCATGGAGACGTACGGCGCGGAAGTCGTCGCCAGCCCGTCGCTCTCCACGAACTACGGGCGCAGCGTCCTGTCCGCCACCCCGGACAGCCCGGGCTCGCTGGGGATGGCCATCAGCGAGGCCGTGGAGGATGCCGCGACGCGCGACGACACGAAATACGCTCTCGGGTCCGTGCTCAACCACGTCCTGACCCACCAGACGGTCATCGGTCAGGAAGCCATCGAGCAGATGGGCATGGCCGGCGAATCGCCGGACATCATCATCGGCTGCACCGGTGGTGGCTCCAACTTCGCGGGACTCACCTTCCCGTTCCTGGGGCGGAATTTCCGTGACGGCGCGTCGCACCGGATCATCGCCGTGGAACCCGAGGCAGCGCCGAGCCTGACCCGTGGCGTGTACGCCTACGACTTCGGCGACACGGGCAAGATGACGCCGCTGGTCAAGATGTACACCCTCGGCTCGGATTTCATCCCGGAACCGATCCACGCCGGCGGGCTGCGTTACCACGGCATGGCGCCCATGGTCAGCCTGCTCAAGGAGCACGGCTACATCGAGGCGCGCAGCGTCCACCAGCGTTCCAGCTTCGAGGCCGGCGTCCAGTTCGCGCGAGCCGAGGGGATCCTGCCCGCACCGGAGCCGAACCACGCCATCCGGGTCGCGATCGACGAGGCTCTGGCGGCCCGCGAAGCCGGCGAATCGAAGGTCATCCTGTTCAACCTGTGCGGGCACGGCCACTTCGACCTGAGCGCTTACGAGCGCTACCTGTCCGGGTCGCTGGAGGACTTCGGCTATCCCGAGGATCGGGTCAAGGAAGCGCTGGCCAGCCTCCCGGCGGTCTGAACCGG